>JBNKDX010000029.1:0-11810 GCA_050288485.1 Rhodomicrobiaceae bacterium
GGCAAGGCTTCACGTATCCGGGGCTGTCATCGCCTCCTCGTTGCGCCGTGGCGCTGTCGCGACGACGGTGGGGATATGTCGGGCGCTGCGGATGGCGGTGTGCTGCGTCACGGCGGCGTCTCTCGTGCTAAGCTCCCTGCCGCGCCCTGTTATCGCCCAGTCGGCGACGCCCACGGTTACCATCCAGGAATGCCAGAACCTTGCCGATCCGGATGTGCGCCGCCGTATCCGCGATCTGACCGAGGCGGCGCTCAACGTCGAACTGGCGCAGGTGGATTTCGCGGCGCTCGTCGAAAAGCACTGGCGCGAAGTCAATATGGACGCGCGCCTCGACACCGAGATCGACGACGCCATCGCCGCCGTGCGCGCCGAGACGGGTATTCTCGATCGCGCCTATTCCACGATCAGCCGGGAAACGGCGGAGAAGACGGCTATCGCCGTGGCCGAGCGAGCCTACGGGTCGGAGGGCTTCAAATCCGCGCTTGCCAGCTTGGCGCAAGGTATCGGCAAGGATTTCGGCAACCGTGTCGAGGCCGCCGCGGGGAAAGTCGCCGCGCCGGTGGTCGCCTGCGTGCGCGCCAGCCTGCAGACGCGTTACGGCAACGCCATCGCGCAGGTTTTTGCGAAAGAAACGCAGGAAAACCTGGATGTTACGGCGCAGACGGGTAGCGCGAGCATCGGCACGGGCGACCTGATGCTGCAGGGCGTGGGCACGATTTCTGGCATCGTGCTCATCGTGAGCCGCCGTATCATCGCGCAGATGGTCGCCACCATCGGCCGGCGTGTCGCGGGGCTGGTGGCTTCGCGCATCATTTCCAGCTTCGCGGGTCTGATCGGGCTGGCATTGATCGCGAACGATCTCTATCAGGCGACCGAGGGCGTCTTCCCGCTGATAGCGGAGCGGATGAAATCCGAGGACTCGAAAAAGCTCATCAAGGAGGAGCTGACCAAGTCCGTGGAGACCGACGTCCGCCAGCAGGTTTCCGCCATCGCCGGGGAAACCGCCGACCGCATCTATTCTCTCTGGCTCGATTTCAAGCAAAAATACGATGTGCTGCTTGGCCTCGCCGGGAAGGACGAGGCATTCGCCGCTTTCCTGAAGGACCGCAAGATCGATCAGCTCGGGCGGCTGGGGCGGCTCACCAGCCTTCTGCTCGGCGAAGAAGGCGAGCAGGGCGTCTTCCGCCGCGCGAAGGACGGTTCGCTGGGCCGGGCGCTGCTCGATCTCGACGATGCCGGGGTTTCGGTGGCGGTCGAGACAAAGTCCTTGGACAAGGCCCTTGCCTGGAGCAGGCTCGCGGGACGTAAACTCCCCAAAGCCATCGAATACGGTCTCATCGGCGCGGTCGATCCCGCCGGTCTGACCGAGGCGCAGCTTGCCGCGCTTCTGAGCTTCGACGAACACAGCGACGCACTCCGAGTCGCCCGGCTCGACCGTGGCGGCCGTGACATCATTCTCGCGCTTGCCCCCGGAGACATGAAGAACCTTGCACGGCGTCTGAGCGAAAAGGAGCTGGCCGCGCTGGCGGTCTATCAGACCCGCCTGCAGCCGGTTGCAGCGAAACGGGTTCTTCGCCTCACCGTCGAAGACCCGCGGGTGATGAGGACCCTCGCCGGTCCGGCGGTGCAGAATGCGATTTTGGAAAGCCGCGATCACCTGTCCGCCGTGACCATGCTGCTCAGGGAGAATGCGGCACTGAGCATCTCCAACATTACCAATGACTTCGCCCTCGTCCGTCACGGCCAAGTCCATTATCGCGTCTTCGCCGAGCGCTACTGGGCCGCGCTCCTCGTTCTCCTGTTTCTCGGTCTGCTCATTCTCCTGTGGCTGCGCCGCCTCATTTTTGGCAGACCGGCGACGGTCATCATCAAGACACAGGACGGCGGGGGCAAGGGGAGCTGAGGTGACGGCGGACAAGCCCATCGTGCTCTATACCTCCAACGGTCCCTCGGACCGCAAGGTTCGCGAGGGCGAACTGATCTGGGTCTCCGCCGTGAGCGCCGCCAACGTCCTGCGCGATGTCCGGGAGATCATCACCAACACGTTCGGCGGCCGGATGAAGCGCTACGAGCGGCTCATGAACATGACGCTGGAACGCGCGCTCGCCGACCTGGAGGCGAAGACGCGGGAAAAGGGCTATGACGGCTGTCTCGCCGTGCGCATCAGCCATCCGCGCATAGCCGACGGCGCCTGCGAGATATTCGTTTATGGCACGGCTTTCCACTTTGTTGCGGGCTGAAGACAATAACGAATTGACTCACGAGCGGATTCCATGCCGTTCATTCCACCCATATCTGTAAGGGGGGACACGTATGAGACTTGGCAAGGATATCAGCGCCATCGTTGCGGGCGGCGCCACGGGGCTCGGCGCCGCTGCTGCCGAGAGACTCGCCGGCGCAGGGTGCCGGGTCGCCATCCTCGATATGTACCGTACCGAGGGCGAAGCCCTGGCGCGCAAGATCGGCGGCATCTATTGCCATCTCGAAATCTCCAGCGAGATCACCGTGGACACCGCAATCGACTTCGCGCGTGAAGAGCACGGGCCGGAGCGCATTCTCGTAAACTGCGCCGGCGTCGCGCTCGATCAGCCCGCGGTCTGGCGGGACCCGGAAACCGGCCGTATCATGCTGCACGACGTCCCCAGCTTCGAGCGGCTCCTGCAGGTCAATCTCACCGGCACGTTCTACATGACGATCAAATCGGCGGCGGCGATGATGGAACTCGCCCCGCGCGAAAACGGGATACGCGGCGTGATCATCAACTCCGCCTCGATCGCCGCCGAGGACGGCCTTGAGGGGCAGGCCGCCTATGCAGCATCCGAGGGCGGTGTTCTGGCGCTGACCCGGCCGCTCGCGCGCGACCTCGTCAACGAGGGCGTCCGCATCGTCACCGTCATGTCCGGGCGCTATGATACGCCGATGTTTACCGAGCGTTCCACCGACGCAACGCAGAAGGTTGAGGCGGTACGCAAGAATCCCGTGGGTCTTGCGGACCCGCGCGAATTCGCCGACGCCGTCAAACGCATCGCCGAAAATGACGATATCAACGGCCAGTGGATACGCCTGAGCGGCGCCAAAAGGTAGGGCTGGCCCCCTGCCCCGCCCCGCACCGGAAATGTGTCCGGCGTGAACGAAGGCTCAACCCGTTTGCGCTTAGGCTGCGGAAACTGTGAGACTTTAACTTTCGTTCAACGACAAGGGGTAGCACATGGCGGTCCTGGTGACGGGTGGCGCGGGCTATATCGGCAGCCACATGGTGCTGGAGCTGGCGGAAAGAGGCGAAACGGTCGTCGTCCTCGATGACTTGTCCTCCGGCCTGAGGCGCCTGGTCCCCTCCTCGGCAACCTTCTACCTGGGCGACACGGGCGACGAAGAACTCCTCGGTCATATATTCAAGGTGCACGCAGTCAACGCGGTCATGCATTTCGCGGGATCGATCATCGTGCCGGATTCCGTCGCCGATCCGTTGGGCTACTATCTCAACAACACAGTGAAATCGCGCGCGCTCATCGCCGCGGCGGTCGAGCACGGCGTGGAACACTTCATCTTTTCCTCCACCGCGTCAGTTTACGGCATGCCGGAGCGCATCCCCATTACGGAGGACACCCCGCTCGCGCCGATATCGCCCTACGGAAACTCGAAACTGATGACGGAGACCATGCTGCGCGACGCCGCCGCGGCTTATCCCCTGCGCTACTGCGCCCTGCGTTATTTCAATGTGGCAGGCGCCGATCCTGCGGGACGTTCGGGCCAGATCTCTCCCCGCGCGACGCATCTCATCAAGATCGCCTGCGAGACGGTTGCCGGAAAGCGGCCCTACATGGAGGTTTACGGGACGGACTATCCGACGCCGGACGGGACATGCATCCGCGACTATGTCCACGTCACGGACCTCGCGAGCGCGCACTGGCATGCGCTCGACTATCTGCGGCGCGGCGGCGAGAACGTGGCGCTGAACTGCGGCTACGGACGCGGCTTCTCGGTGCTCGAAGTGATCGAAACGGTGAAGCGCGTCAGCGGCGTGGACTTCGAGGTGCGCATCGCGGGGCGCCGCGCCGGCGATCCGCCGGTGCTGATCTCAGCGCCCGATCTCATCCGTAAGACGCTGCCCTGGCGCCCGGAATACGAAAATCTCGACGTCATCGTCGAACATGCGCTGCATTGGGAGCGCAATCTGGCCTCCTTCGCCAGCGCACACCCGGCGGCGGCGGAATAGCCCGGGGTTTCCGGTGTACAATGCCGGAGGGCTGTGACGCCGGGATTTTCACATGATCGCAAATTATCCAGAGACGAGCGGATCGTCTTTGCAATTTTACTAAAATAAACACAAACTTTCGTTGCTTCATCATTAAGCATTTCATAAAAATACCGCACCATTTACCGCCGCATGCCGACCCGTGAATTGACGCTGTCGCGGCGCGACGCTACAAGAACGCCGCCCCGCGGGCCGCAGGTCCGCCGTTCTTGTTCAGCGAGGTTCGCCATGCGACGTCCCTGCCGCGCCACACTGGTGCTCCTCTGGTTTGCCTTGCTGACGGCGGTTTCCGGCATCCACGCCTCCGCCCGCACCGATCTGATCTGGGGCGTCAATGGCCATCCCTTCACGGCCTATCCCGGCGTGACGCTGGAGCAGCAACTCGATTACATTCGCGATCTCGGATTGAAATCCTACCGCATCAATCTGCGCGAGCCTGACGAACTGGCCGATCTTCTGGAGAAGGCAAAGGCGCGCGGCATCGCACTACTGCCGGTCTTCACGCCGCATTTCGATCTCGACAAGGAAACGCCGGAGACGCTTTACGGCATGGCGCGCGATCTGGCCCACGCCTTCGTCTCCCGTTTCAAGGACGACATCCGCGTCTGGGAACTGGGCAACGAGTTGGAGAACTACGCCATCATCAAGCCTTGCGAGACGCAGGACGACGGCAAGCAGTACGACTGCGCGTGGGGGCCTGCCGGAGGCGCCGGACCGCTCGACTATCACGGGGCGCGCTGGGCGAAGGTGAGCGCCGTCCTCAAGGGGCTGTCCGAAGGGACGGCGGCCGCCGATCCGTCCGCGCGGCGTGCGATGGGCACCGCCGGATGGGGCCATATCGGCGCTTTCACCCGCATGGAGCGCGATGGCATCAAGTGGGACATCTCCGTCTGGCACATGTATGGCGAAGACCCGGAATGGGCGTTCAGACAACTCGCAGCGTTGGGGCGGCCGATCTGGGTGACGGAGTTCAACCACCCGCACGGCAGCACGAAGAGCGCCGATGAGCAGGCGGCGGGACTGAAGCATACCATCGAGCGGCTGCGTGCGCTGGCCCCGCACTACCGGATCGAGGCGGCGCACATCTATGAATTGCTGGACGAGCCTTATTGGGCGCCGAGCTACGAGGCGAATATGGGGCTGGTGACGCTGGAGAAGGACGGCGAAGGCTGGAAGTCCGGCGCGCCGAAGCCGGCGTTCGAGGCGGTGAAGGCCGCGTTAAAAGGCGCGGCTCAGGCCGAGGTTCCGGCCGAAACGGGCGCCGGAGCCACGGTCCCGGAGGAGAACCGGCGGAAGTGAGCGCCTCACGCCTCAGCCGCCGCCCCCCGGAAGCACGATTTCCACCGTCGTCCCTTTGCGGCGCACGCTTTCGATGGCGAGTGTGCCGCCCGCAGCCTCCGTCAGGCGCTTGACCAGCGGCAGGCCGAGCCCCGACCGGCCGGGCTGCGGCGCGCTCGGCGCCATCCGGCCGCTCATGACCGCCCTGATCTCCTTCTTGGTCATGCCGATGCCGTCATCGCTGACAGTGATTCGCACGGCGCCGCCGCGGCGCTTGCGCACCGCCACCCGCACCTTGCCGCCGGTCTTCTGATGCCGGATAGCGTTCAGCAGCACATTCAGGAGGATCTGCCGCAGGACGCGTTCGGCAATGTTGAGCGGCGCCAAGCCTCCCGCCACAGAGCGCGAGACTTTCAGGCCAGCCTGGGCGGCAAGCGGCGCAATCAGTTGCAGGCAGGATTTCACCACCGGCCCGGCATCCACCGTCTCAGGGGCGGGAAGCCGCGCGCCGGGCCGCAGGACGCGATTGGAGAAATCGGCGAGGATATCCATCGCCATTTCGGCGCTCTGCATGATGTTGCCGGCGTAGGACCGCACCTTGTCCGGGTGGCGCACGCCGCCGTCGCGAATCCGCTCGGAAAAGCCGAGGATCACCGTCAGCGGGTTGCGCAGCTCATGGCACAGCTCGCGCAGCATCAGGATGAGAGCATCGGGAAAGACGTCGGCCGCCCCGCCCGCCTGGAGGACTGCCGAAGCCGCTTCGGCGGCGGCCGCCACCGGCGCGTCCGGCTTCTGCCGCCCGGTTTTGGAGGGCGTCTTGCTGCGGCGCAGCGGTTCGGAGCCGGGAGAGGACGGCGCGTGGCCGCGTGGAGGACGCACGGCGCTTTTGATCTTGGCGGCGATCGCTTTCAGCGCCGCAGCGTCGGCGTCTGCGCCCGAGGCAGACTCGCGCTTCCCGCCCTTCTCCGGCGCGGAGGCGTCTTGTTCCCGGGGCCCGGCGTAATCGAGCGCCCGCACGATCAGGCCGGAGCGCCCGCCCGCCACTTCGAGACGCTGCAGCGTGCATTTCACCGCCTCGCGTCCATTGGCCCCGGCCAGTGTGAGGGTTTCAGTCCACTCGCGCGTTCCGCCATTGCTGCGGGCAAGCGACGCCATGCGCAGAACCGCCTTGCTCTGTGCGCTGAAACGGCGCGCGCGCAAAGCATCGAGCGTCGGCTCGCCCCAGAAGGTGCGGCCGGCCTGATTTGCCCAAAGGATCCGGCGGCTCTCTGCATCCCAGACCCACACGGGTTCCTCGGCGGTCAAGAAGTCGCCTAGCGGCATCAACGCCGCAGCGCGATCATCGCTCTTCATAACGCTTAAATCTACTTTTTACCAAATGTTAGCCAACTTTCTTGCCGCAGGCGATGAAGACTACGAAAGCCCGCGCGACACAAGCCCAAGCTGCGGAATTCCGCTCAATTTCTGCACAGCATGCTTAACACGCAACGCGGGCGCGGCACCGCCGTCGGCCCCGCGCCTTCCCGTCTTCCCCGTGGAAAAAGGAACAAGTGTGTTTCTTGGACCCGGCTTCGCAGATGTTAAGAGTTGCAAGACCGGAGCAGATACATAAAATTGTGCTATATATAGTGCCAGTGTTAAACGGTTGGCGCCATGTTTCCTTTAGACCCTCTTTTGCGGCGAGCTTTGAAGTACGGTCGTCTGCGGGTTAACAGCTTGGACGGAAAGAGCTGTGTATTCGGACAAGCCGACGCGCCGCTCAGCGCCGCAATCACGCTGCACGATCCGAAGCTGGTCTGGCAGCTCGCCTGGAACCCGGCGTTCTACACCGGCGAGGCCTATGCCGACGGCCGGCTGGCCATTGAAGAAGGCACGATTCTCACCCTGGTAGGCACGCTCCTGCGCAATTCGCTCGAACGGAGCACCAGCCGGGCTGCTCGCATGATCGGCCGCTTTCACGACTGGCTGAACCTCCCGGCGGTGATCAACCGCGTGGACCGCGCCCGGCGCAATGTCCATCATCATTACGATCTGTCGGGCGAGCTGTTCGGCCTCTTCCTGGACAGCGACTGGCAGTATTCCTGCGCCTATTTCCGCAACGGCGACGAAGATCTCGACACCGCGCAGCTCGCCAAGAAACAGCACATAGCCGCCAAGCTCGACATCCGGCCCGGCCAGCACATTCTCGACATCGGCTCCGGCTGGGGCGGGCTCGCGCTTTACCTCGCCAGCCATTATCCCGTGCGCGTCACGGGCCTGACGCTGTCGTCCGAGCAACTCGCAAGGGCCACGGAGCGGGCGCGTGAAATGGGCCTGCAGGACCGCGTCACTTTCAAGCTCATGGACTACCGCCTCGAAAGCGGCGCTTACGACCGCATCGTTTCGGTGGGCATGTTCGAGCATGTCGGCAGACCGCATTACGACGCCTTTTTTCGAAAGGTCAAGTCGCTGCTCAAACCCGACGGCTCGGCGCTCATTCACACCATCGGCTGCCAGACCCCGCCCGGCCCGATCAATCCCTGGCTGCGGCGCAACATCTTCCCCGGCGCGTATCTGCCCTCGCTGTCGCAACTCGTGCCGATCTTCGAGAACCGGCTTCTGTGGCTGACGGACATGGAGAACCTGCGGCTGCATTACGCCGAAACCCTCGCCGCATGGAACCGGCGTTTCCAGGCCAACCGCGCGCACGTCGCGGAGCTTTATGACGAGCGCTTCTGCCGGATGTGGGAGTTCTATCTGCAGGCCTGCGAAGCCGCCTTCCGCTGGGGCGGCCTGACGGTGTTCCAGCTCCAACTCACCAGGACCATCGACGCCGTTCCGCTCACGCGGGACTACATCGCGATGGAGGAGGCGCGCCTCGCCGCCGCCGAGACCGCCGCCCCTCGCATAGATCGCCCCGATGGAGACGGAGAAACGGCGCATCTCTGACGCCGGACCGGTCTGTGCCGCATCCGCCCTTTCCTGCCCCACCGTCTTCCGGCGAGCCACCCGGTGACAATTGCTGAGGACTTCTCCCCTCCTGCTCGGACCCCCAGGATCAGGCTTGGCCGGAACGATGTTGGGCGTATGGCCGTTTCAGACTGACACCATCGCGCGCCAGGTAGTGTGTCTCTCCCGCAACAGCATTCAAGCTTATCCAAATATTCATTCGCATCATTTACAGTGCCATGTCTATCAACCAAGGAGGATAAATATGGCTCAAGCTATGGCGCCGCTTGGACAAAGCATCCTTGCCTCGCGTTACAGAGATCCATTTCAGGCGCTACGCAACGAAATGGATCAACTTTTTGATAACTTCCTAACCGGCTCCCTTCCTGGCGCACGTATTCTTGGAGACGGCCGCGAAACGCTCATTCCTAATCTCGATATGCGGGAGGACGGGTCGAGCATCACGATCGAAGCCGAGCTGCCGGGCCTGGACATCAAGGACGTCGAGCTGACCGTTGAGAACGGCGTGCTTTCGATTTCCGGCGAGAAGAAGCTGGAGAAGCGCGAAGAGAAGTCAGACTATCATCTGATGGAACGCCGTTACGGCCGTTTCGAGCGCGCTTTGCGTCTGCCCGAGAGCATCGACGAGAACAAGATCGAAGCCAAGTTCGACAAGGGTATTCTCCGCGTGACTTTGCAGAAGAAACCCGAAGCGATCAGGCAACAGAAGAAGATCGCGATTAAGGCCGCCTGACACACTGACGCGTGCACGGCGGCGGCCCATCTGGCGCCCCAGCGAACCGGATGGGCCGTTTTGGCCGTATTCAAACGTTTGAACGAACCTTCCGCTGGCTGCCCACCGAATACCCGCCTGAATCCATTCGTTTTCGTAAAACCGGGCAGGCCGCTCGCTCTTGCGAACTCTCAGGCGGCCTCCTCCTGCTCGGCGGTAACCTCGGCGACCATGTCGGCAAGGATCGCCTTCAACTGCGCGGCGCTCAGCACTTCTCCACTGTGCTTCGGCAGGCGCCTCAGCATGGCGGCGTAGGTCTCGCGCATCGGGTGCGGCGCGGCGAACGGGTTCACCACCTCCATGAAGGCGAAGCGGTCCAGATTGCCCATCAGAAAGCGCGCATAGGCGAGCTGCCGCCCCTCGGTCTTAGGGTTGAAGCCGGGAAACACGAGCGCCTTTTCCTGGAACTGCACCTTGTCCTCGAAAGACAGGGCGTAATACGATTTCTGCAACCAATCGTACATCTCAAGGACCTGATAGATGAAATTCATCTCCTCCTTGAGATAGGGCGTCTTCAGGCCGCTGAGCACGACCTCCTCCCACGCCTCGTGATAGCCTTCCGACAAAATCTCGATGGTTCGCTCGAACTCCGCGGCCTTCAGCGGGTAGAGCGCCGCGAGAATTCGCGACTGGTTGATGAGTATGCGCCGTTCGACGTCGGTGAGGTTAAGCACGTCCGATCCCCAGCCAGAGCCTGTCCCGTCCTGCCGCCGACGTGGCCCCGGTTCAATGTTCAGGCGCCGCCGCCCTCCCCTCAAGGGCCGGTCGCGCGAAAGCAGGTTTGCCACAAATAGTATGGGCGAGCGAATGATTCGCAATCCAAGATTGCGCAGTGCACACAGGACACGCGAAAAACTGGCCGACTGTTGCCATATCTACGCAGTGGGCCGAGAGCAAAGCGCTGCCGCTGTCTTCATGTCAGGCGCGCCGCCTCGCCGCACCTCGGCGCCTTGTCATCACGTTCGAATTACGATAGGTGAAGGCGTAACATTTTCAGCGCCTTGAATGCCGGATTTACGGGGGTGTGCGCACCCGCCATTTTCCGATGCGCCCGCCCGGCATCCGGCTTACGGAGAACTGCCGTGACATACGTCGTTTTGGATGGCTGCATAAAGTGCAAATACACTGATTGCGTGGAAGTCTGCCCGGTTGACTGCTTCTACGAAGGCGAGAACATGCTCGTCATCCATCCGGATGAGTGCATCGACTGCGGCGTCTGCGAGCCGGAATGCCCGGTAGATGCGATCAAGCCCGATACCGAGCCGGGCCTTGAGCGGTGGCTAGAGCTGAACCGCGAATATTCCGAGAAGTGGCCGAACCTGACGGTGAAGAAGGACGCGCTACCCGACGCCGACTCGTTCACCAAAGAGTCCGGCAAGCTGGAGAAATACTTTTCATCGAACCCCGGCGCCGGGGATTGAACCCCGGCGGCGGCTGCCGTCCGATAACCTGCTGTTGATGATCGCGGCTGAGCAATTGGCTTGCTTTTCAGCGTGCCGGGCCTATAGCTGCTCGCGCACACCGGCAGGAGACCACCGTCATGGCACAAGGCAAGATCCGCATCGGCGTTCTGGGCGCGTCCGGCTACACCGGCGCCGATCTCGTTCGCCTGGCTGCCCGTCACCCGAACATGGAAATCGCCGTCCTGGCGGCGTCGAGCCACGCAGGCAAGGCGCTCGCGGAGGTCTTCCCGCATTTCGCGTTCATCCCCGCGCCCGCGCTGATCAAAGCCGAGGAGGCGGACTGGAGCGGCTGCGACGCCGTCTTCTCCGGGCTGCCGCACGGCACCGCGCAGGATCTGATAAGGACGCTTCCCGGCAGCGTCAAAATCATCGACATGTCGGCGGATTTCCGCCTGCGCGACGCCGCCGTCTACGCGAAATGGTATGGCCGCGAGCACAGCGCGACCAGCCTGCTGGCCGAAGCCGCCTATGGTCTGACCGAGCATTACGGCGCGGCGATCGCGCGTGCGCGGCTGGTGGCTTGTCCGGGCTGTTATCCGACAGCGACGCTGCTTGCGCTTCTACCGCTGGTCTCCGACGGTCTGATTGATCCCGCCGACATCATTATCGATGCAAAATCGGGCGTCTCGGGCGCGGGCCGCAGCCTGAAGCAGAACCTGCTGGCCGCAGAGGCGGGCGAAGGGCTGACGCCCTATGGCGTCGCCAGCCACCGCCACGCGCCGGAAATTGAGCAAGAGATCAGCCGGGCGGCGGGGCGCGAGGTCATCGTCAATTTCACGCCGCATCTCGTCCCCATGAGCCGCGGCGAACTGGTCACCTGTTATGTGAGGCTGTCCGGCGGCGCCACGGCGGACGCTTTGCGCGACGCCCTCGGCACGGCCTACCGGGAAAAGCCGTTCGTTCATGTCGCGGCGAATGGCGTGATGCCCGCGACGCAGACCGTGCGCGGCTCGAATTACTGTCAGATCGGTGTGTTCGCCGACCGCATGCCGGGACGCGCCATCGTCGTCTCCACCCTCGACAATCTGGTGAAGGGGTCAGCGGGCCAGGCGATCCAGAATTTCAAACTGATGTTCGGATTGCCGGAAACGGC
>JBNKDX010000030.1:0-11784 GCA_050288485.1 Rhodomicrobiaceae bacterium
GGATGCGAAGCTGGGCCGGATGCTGGCGCGCCTTGCTGGCGATTTCGAGTATCCGGCAATCCTGAACGCGCTGGCGGGCGAAGCATGAGCGCCTGCGGCGGCTGGAGGGTGAGGTGGCAGGACGTCTGCGCAACCTTTTGCGAATGGTCCGCTCGTTCGCGATCCTCGGGCGCGCGCTGGCGGCGGGGCGGCCCGTGCGTCCGAAGGCACTGGACGAGCGCCTGGCCGCGCTGCCCGCAGACGGGCTGCCTCTGGAGCGGCCGGTTGCGATCCGCTGGAACGAGCATCACGTGCCATGGATCGAGGCGGACAGCGATCGCGACTGCGCCGTCGCGCTAGGCGCGGTCCACGCCCATCTGCGTCTCGGGCAAATGGAGGTGATGCGCCGCATCGCCCTGGGGCGCACCGCGGAGATGTTCGGCCCGGCGGCCATCGACGCCGACCGCCTGCTCCGCACGCTCGGGCTGACACAAGCCGTCCCCGGCATCCTGGCGATGCAGCCGGAGCGCACGAAGGTCTGGCTCGACGGCTTCGTGGCGGGCGTCAATCACGTGCTCGCCAGGCTGGACGAACTGCCGCCCGAATTCGACCTGCTAGCGCTGGCGCGCGAGCCGTGGACGCCCGCGGACGTGATGGCGCTCGGGCGTCTGGCGGCGGCGGACGTCAATTGGCTGGTTTGGTTCCGGCTCTGGCAGGCGCGGCGCGCGCCGGAGTGGTCTGCGCTCTGGGAGAAGGCGCTTGCGCATGGCGCGGGTGGACCCGGCGATCTTCCGCGGGCGCTGCTCGCCGCGGCGCGACACGGCAGCAATGCCTGGGCCGTGGCCGCGCGCAAGAGCACCACGGGCGGTGCCCTCCTTGCCTGCGATCCGCACCTGCCGGTAACGCTCCCCAATGCCTGGGTGCTCGCCGCTTACCGCTCACCGTCGTTCCAGGTGTGCGGGCTGATGCTGCCCGGCCTGCCCTTCGTGGCGGTGGGGCGAAACCCGTGGCTGGCCTGGGGCGGGACCGCGCTGCATGCGGCCTCCAGCGATCTGTTCGATTTGTCAAGTGCACCCGGCGAGCGTTTCGAGACGCGGACGGAGGTGATCAAGGTCCGGGGCGGCGCGCCGGTGACCGCGGAAATCCGCTCCAGCCGTTACGGCCCGATCCTGTCCGACGCCATGGACATGGGCGGCGCGTATGCGCTGCGCTGGGTAGGACATGAGCCGTCGGACGAACTGTCGGCGATGCTCGGCATCAATGCGGCCCGGACGTTCGACGAATTCCGCACCGCCGCGGACCGGCTCGCCGTGCCGGGCCAGACATTCGTCGTGGCGGAGGCGACGGGCGGCGTCTTCAGCCAGATCGCGGCCAGGCTTCCCCGCCGTCCCCGCGACGCGCGAGGCGATCCCGTGCGGCGGGCCGAGGCGCTACGGCACTGGCGGGATTTCGTGACCGCGTCCCATTTCCCGGCCCGGCGCAATCCTTCCTGCGGCTTCATCGTCTCCGCCAACGACCGGCCTGACGACACGCCCGTGCCGGTGGGCTTTCTGTTCTCGCCCGCGGTCCGGCGCGAGCGCATCACGAGCATGCTCGCGGCGTCGCAAGCCATCTCACCAGCTCTCATGCAGGAAATGCAGCGCGACGTCACCCTGCCCGGTGCGTGCGCCTTGCGCGACCGGCTGCTTGCGCTTGTCGGGCCGCAGGGCGCGCCCGCCCCCACCGTGGCGGCCTTGCGCGACTGGAACGGCACATATGGCGAGGACTCGCGCGGCGCGCTCGCTTTCGAGCTGCTCATCGCTCATTTCCGCCGCCGCCATTACAGCCGCGCCGAACGCGCCTTTCATACGGCGCTGTGGGCTGCCCGCGACATGATCGCCGCCGATCTCAGCAAGGACGGCACGGATTTCGCTGCAGCCCTCACTTACGCTCTGCGAAAAACGGACAAAGACCTCAGGTGCTACCGGACGTGGGGAGACATCCACCGCCTCGTACTCGGCCATCCTCTGGGCGCGCTTCCGCTCGCCGGGCGGCGGCTCGTTTTCGCCGATCTCCCTTCTGCAGGCGGGTCGGACACGGTTATGAAAACTGCCGCGCCATTCGTCCCGTACCGCCACACCATCGCCTTCGGCTCGGTTGCCCGCCTCACCGCCGATCTCTCGGGGCCGGACGAGACCCGCGCGGTCCTCCTCGGCGGCCAGGACGGATGGCTCGGCAGCAGCACGATGCTGGATCAGCTCCGCCTCTGGCGCGAGGGGCGCGCCATCCGCCTACCGCTCACCCCCGGGACAGCCCGGCGCGAGTTCCCCCGCGTAACATGGCTCACACCTGCCGAGGATCAGCCGCCGCCATGATCGACGCAACACCGCTCGCCCGCCTTTATGCCTGGATGCGCCGCGCGCAACTCGCGAGGGAAAAACCCGCCGCCGTCCAGGAACGGCAGTTGCTCAGGCTGGTGCGGCGGGCGCGTCAAACGAAGTTCGGGCGCGACCACGGCTTCGCGCAGATCCGTTCGGTGGCGGATTTCCAGCGCTGCGTGCCCTTGCGCCGCTACGAGGATTTCTGGGCCGACTACTGGCAGGAGCCGTTTCCGCGCTTGCGCGACGTGAGCTGGCCCGGACTTATCCCCTATTTCGCCCTCACGTCGGGCACATCCACGGGCCGCACGAAATACGTCCCCGTCACCGCGGCAATGAACCGCGCCAACCGCCGCGCCGCGTTCGACTTGCTCGTCCATCATCTGACGGCGCGGCCCTCCAGCCGCATCTTCGGCGGCAGGAATTTCATCCTCGGCGGCAGCACGGACTTGCAGGAATTCGCCCCGGGCGTGTTCGCGGGCGATCTGAGCGGCATCGTGGCCAGGGCGATGCCGCATTGGGCGCGCTTGCGCGCGTTTCCGCCCCTGCACCTCGCGCTGGAGCCGGACTGGGAAAAGAAGGTCCGTGCAATGGCGCCTGCCTCGCTCCGCGAGGATATCCGCTCGATCAGCGGCACCCCGAGCTGGCTCCTGCACTTCTTCAAGGAGGCGATGGCGCTCAGGTCGGACGAACCGCAGCGGCTCAGGCATTTCTACCCCAATCTCGAACTGATCGTGCATGGCGGTGTATCGTTCGTTCCTTACCGGCATCGCTTCAATGAGCTGCTGGAAGGCGGGCACGCCGAGCTGCGCGAGGTCTATCCGGCGAGCGAAGGCTTCATCGCGCTTGCCGACCGTGACCAGCAGGCGGGCTTGCGTATGCTGCTCGACAACGGGCTGTTCTACGAGTTCGTGCCGCGGGAGCAGCTCGACAAGGAGGCGCCCGCGCGGTACTGGATCGCAAATGCCGAGCCGGGCGAGGAATACGCGCTCGTGCTTTCCAGCAATGCCGGGCTGTGGGCGTATGTGTTGGGCGACACGGTCCGCCTCGTCGAGCGGCGCCCGCCCCGCCTCGTCGTCACCGGGCGGACCAGCTATTTCCTCTCCGCGTTCGGCGAGCACGTCACGGCCGAGGAGGTGGAGGCTGCGGTTGCCGGGGCGGCGGATGCCATCGGCGCCGATGTGGTGGAATTCTGCGTAGGCGCGCTGCACGCGGCGCGGGGCGACGGCGTTGACGCGCATCTCTACCTCGTCGAGTTTGCGGCACCGTCCTGTGAAACCCGGCTCGGCAGTTTCGCCGCGCATGTGGACGCAACGCTGATCGAGGCCAACGCCGACTATGCGGCGCATCGCGAGGGCGGACAGCTCGCCCCGCCGCACATCGTGACCTTGCAGCCCGGCGCATTCGCGCGCTGGATGAAAGCCCGCGGCAGGCTGGGCGGCCAGAACAAAGTCCCGCGGATCGTCAGTCAGCCCGAGCTTTTCGACGATCTGCGCCGTTTTGCAAAGCTGGAAGCGGGGTGACGAGGCGCGCGGGGCACCGGATCAGCCGCCATTCTCCTGCCCGCCATATTGCAGCACCCGCACCTTTTCCAGCGTGACCAGCCCGCTGCCGATCATGCCGTTGAGAACCTCGACAAGCTTCCTGACCTTGTCCTCGGTATCGACAATCTCGATGACCAGCGGCAAATCCTCGGACAGCGCCAGGATTTTCGTCGTATGCAGGCGGCTGGAGCGTCCGAAGCCCATCGGTCCGCGCAGCACGGTCGCCCCCGCGAGCTGCATCTCGCGCGCCTTCAGCACGATGGCCTCATAGAGCGGCTGGCGCCCGTATTTCTTGTCCTCGCCGATGAAAATGCGGAGCAGCATCGCGTCGCGGGGCAGCTTCATGGGGATCACATCCATTTGAGCGCGTTGAGGGAGACGGCGACCGCATGTCCGGCCCAGACCCCGATCAGGCAGAGGACGACGGATGCGCCGATATTCAGTCCAGCATAGAGCCATTCGCCGTCGTTCACCAGACTGAGGGTCTGCAGGGAAAAGGACGAGAACGTCGTGAAGCCGCCGCACACGCCGATCATGACGAATTGCCGCGCCAGAGTGCCCGCGAAGATGCGCCCGTCCGGGCCGGTCAGCGTGGCGAAAAGGCCGATGACGAAGGAGCCCGCGATATTGACGATAAGCGTTCCCCACGGGAAGGTGGCGCCGAATGTATACGACACGGCGCTGGCCAGCCCGTGCCGCGCCATGCCCCCCAGCGCGCTGCCCAAGGCGATCCACAAATAGCTGAGCATTCTGGCGTTCCGTTATCCGATGCGCGTAAGAAATGCGCGCTGCAACACAACCGCATGGCGGCCCGCGATGCAAGCCCCGATGCCGGGGGCGCATGGAAACGGCGCATGTCCCGAAAGAGTTAAGCGATGTGCGTTTCGCCGAGGCGTAAAAGACCGTGCTGATGCAGGACACTCCGAACATGCCTGCCGGCGTGCGACATGGCCGGACCATCCGCAACTCTGCGTCCGCGTACTGGCACGAATTGCCGCACCGCCCTCCCTCGCCAATACTTCTCTCGAAAACCTGCGCGCGTGACTGAGGATCGCCATCGAGGGGCGCCACACCCTCATCGTTGACGCCATCGCGGCAGCGAGTGTGGGCCAAACTGCTTCCCCTGTTGCGCCGAAAAGGCATAAGAACGGTTGGTGAGGCAATTTCAGCGGGGGCTGAAGTGAACGCATCGGAGACGCGTGAGACATCGCCGCTAGCCAAAACGGAGACGGACATGCCGCCTCTTCCGGGAGACCAGCCTGCCCTGCATATCGACAGCTATCCCTACCGGCACCGGGTCAACCACGTGATGAGCGCACCCGTCGTTTTCATCGAACCTCACGCCACCATCCAGCAGGCGGCGCGCCTGCTTGCGGAAAAGCGCGTCAGTTCGGCGCTCATCAACGCGGAGGGCGGCGTCGGCATCGTCACCGAGCGCGATCTCCTGCGCGCCTTCGCGGTCCTTGAGGCCGGATCGCCCGATATCCGCGTCACCGAGCTGATGAGCCGCCCGCTGCACACCATCCCCGAGGACAGCTATCTCTACCGCGCCGTGGGGCGGATGAACCGGCTCGGCGTCAGGCATCTCGCCGTGACCGGCGCGGGGGGCAAGGTGGTGGGCATGCTGACACCGCGCAGCCTGCTGCGCGAGCGCGCCACCGAGGCCATCATCCTGGGCGACGAAATCGAGGCCGCGCGTGACGGCGCCGCCCTTGCCGCCGCCAGGGCGAAACTCACCACGGTTGCAAACGCGCTGCTCGCCGAGGAGGTGGACGCCTCCCACATCACCGCCGTCATCAGCGGCGAGCTTTGCGCCCTGACGAAACGCGCGGCGGAAATCGCCGAGCGGCGCATGAAGGCGGACGGAAAGGGCAAGCCGCCCGCGCCCTATGCCGTGCTCGTGCTCGGTTCGGGCGGGCGCGGGGAAAGCCTGCTCGCTGCCGACCAGGACAACGCCATCGTTTTCGAACGCGGCGCGCCCGATGGTCCCGAAGACCTCTGGTTCGCCGAAATGGCCTATCACATGGCCGACCTGCTCGACGAGGCCGGGGTTCCCTATTGCAAGGACGGCATCATGGCGCGCAACCCGGTCTGGCGCAAGAGCCTTGAGGACTGGCGCGCCACGGTCGCCCATTGGGTCCGGCATTCCAGCCCGCAGGATCTGCTGAACGTCGATATTTTCTTCGACGGAGTCGCCATCCATGGCGACGTCGAACTGGGCGAGCGGTTGTGGCGCGATGCGTGCCTGCAGGCCCATGGCTCGGTGGAGTTCCAGAAACTCATGACGAAACTGGCGCGCGACTGGCGCTCGCCGCTAGGGCTTTTCGGCAGCTTCCGCGCCGACAAAGGCGACCGCACCGACCTGAAGACGGGCGGGCTGATGCCGATCTTCACCGGCGCGCGCGTGCTGTCCATCAAGCATGACGTGCAGGCGCGTTCCACCTCGCACCGGCTGCGTGACGTCGCGGCGGCTGGCGCGTTGAGCCCGGACGCGGCCGACACGGTCATTGCCGCCCACCAGACCATTCTTGCGGCCATCATGGCTCAGCAGCTGGAGGACGCGCGCGGAGGCGTGCCGCTGACGAACTACGTAGCCACGGCGGCGATCAACGGCCGTGAGAAGCAGAAGCTCCGTCAGGCGGTGAAAGATATCGGCAATTTCATCGACACGCTCGGCGAGGCGAGGCCTTAGCCGCCATTCCGTAGCCCGCGCGCCCTTCCGCAGCCCGCATACGTCAGTGCATCACCTCGTTTCCGCTCCGGCATGAGCGCAGTCATCCGGGCGGGAAGATCAAAGATACCCGGTTCGGACAGCTATCCTGAACCTGAGATGCAGGCGTATAATTCTGCTATGGGCCAATTTCCTGCCCTAAAAAAATGTTCTGCCTTGCATCGGAATCAATAGGACAGACGCCTGCCAATCAGGTTATAATGATTTATATTTTTTGCTGTAAGCATAAGTAACTGTGTAACTGGAGTTGTGGATGACTGGTAGCGCCACCGGCACCGCCACCGTATACGATGAACTTGACAATTCTATTAAGGAATATCTCAATCGAAATGCCGCCGTACGAAGGTGGTTGTGGAGTTTGCTAGTCCTGTTTATCGCCTTATTAGGTGCAGGCGCATACGAACTCAACTCTTACTTGAATCCCGTTATCACCGGCGTCGCTCTAGGTATGGCGCTCATGGTCTTCTGGACGTCGGGCTTGTGCGTGGCGGCATCGGGGCGCACCCGCTCCAGCGCGAGGGCGCTGCGCGAGAGATTCGGCTTATCGCAGTCGCTCGACCGCGGCCGATACAACGGAACCGCAGACGAGCAGGTTACGGCGCTCCGGACGCTGGCTGCGGACATACGAAAGGGGCTGGAACCACGCAGCGCCCGGCTCGACATCCGGCTCAGGAACACGCTGACCTGGATGGCGTCCACGGCTTTGGCAATTGCTGAGGAGCGAGCCTCGGCCCGTTATCTGCTCACCGTGACCCCAGTCTCCACCGACACCGGTTTTCACAGCCGCACCCTGCTCCTCGGCCTGACGCACTCGCTTCTATTCGTCGGGATCGTGATCACCTTTGGAGGGCTCTTTTACGCATTCTCGCAGGAAAATCTGAGCATGCTCATCAGCCCTCTCGCCGGCACCCAGCAGCTCGATATGAGCCGGCTTCCTGACATCATGGCGGGATTCACTCTGGCCTTTGGCGCGACGGCCACGGGCTATGTCGCCTATCTCACCGCCCGCTTCCAGGCAGACTTCGCGGAACGCGATTCCGAGGAATTCGGGGACGTTCTCGAAAACGGCCTTATCGGAGCATTCCGCCGCGCGCTGGCTCCCCTGACATCGGTGCAGCAGACCCTCGACCCCCGTATCGGGGACGAAGTCACTCATCTGAACAAGTTGATCGCCGATCATGTCGGGCAGCGCGCTCTCGAAGTGGAGGAGGTGCTGAAAAGCATCAATGAGACAATGCTGGAGGTACGCGCCACCACGTTGACGCTTCGTGACAACGTCACGCAGGCGACGACCGCCCTGGGCGATTTCGGTTCTACGGCCACAACGTTGATCACGGCCATGGGAACCACCAGCGGCAGCTTGCGGGATTCCGCATCGACGATTTCCCGGGAAGCCCAGATCATCACCCGTGAACTGGGCAGCAGTGTAGCGCAAATCCGCACCACGATCGATGAAGGCATCGGCGTGGTTCTTAAAGACGTCGCGGAGCAAACCGGCCACTTCCGTCAAAGCCTCGAAGAGTTCCGCAAGGAAATCGACCGGCAGGTCGGCGACTTCAAGCAGATTCAGAGCGAGCTGGGCGAAGGGCGGCGGCACCTGGCGGACATCCTCGCCGCCGGGGGGGCGGAAAGAAGAGCCATGGGTGCGCGCATCGAAGCCGCGCTGGCCACGCTGCAGGACACGATCAGGAGGTTCGAAGCCGGCTTGGGGCCTGTGAACGGCGCGCTCAGGGGCGTGCCGGGCCTCGATCACCGCCTGCAGTTGTTCGAGGAAGAGCTTGGACGTCTGCTGCGCACGCTCGACAGGATGGTGATCCAGATACGCACCACGAGAAATGGTCCGGCCGGCGAGCCGGACAGCACACACTGATCCCATGGTGATGCAAGCATGAAGAAGCGCCCGCGCCGGTCATGGATAACGGGAGGCGAAGTCGGCCTGGCCGACGTGGCCATCGCGATATTGGGGCCCACGGCGTTCCTCATGTTCCTGTTCATGGCGGCGACCGCGCGCAACACGGTGAAACGCTGCGAACTGGTGGCGGCAACCGCGAAAGAGGCGCACGTTCGCGAGCTGAAGCGGTGGGCTGATGCGGAACGGCGCGCGCTCGACGATCTGCAGAGCGCCAGAGATGAAGCCTGCGGCAAACGCAGACACGAACACCATCCGAGGGCGACGTCTTCGCAGGCTCGTTTGACCCCGGCGTTCCTGGACGGCATCTGCCTGACGGAAGTGAGCGGCTTGTTCGCAGCCGCCGGGATCCCGATGGAAAAACGGCAAGAATTTCACGCCCGGCGCCTGGCGCTGAACGCCGAATTGCTGGCTTGCCTGCGCATCAAGAGCCCCGCGCAATGCACCGCGCTCGCAGAAGACGGAGCCGTAACGAGCGCCGCCAGACGCCTGAGAGCATGGGAGAAAGCGAACAGGAACGCCCTGGCGGCCGTCCGCGGGAAAATTTCCGAGTTGTGCCCCGACGCCAGCCGGAGCGGCCGTGCTGAGGAAGCCGGGGCGATACCGGAACTGCTGGCCGATTTGTGTCTGCCGGACCGTGTGCGGGTCATGACCGAAGCCGGAATATCTCAACGCAAACTGCTCAGGCTCAGCAGGGAACTGGAAGCCGCACGGAACACCCTTATGGAATGCACGCCGGGTGACAAGGACCTCGGCTGCACGCGGCTTGCCTCGTTAACGGGCAGCGCACGCGAGAGCCTGATGCGGGATGTTCGCAGCGCATCCGATGCCGCGCTGAAGCGGTACACGAGGGACAAAGAACTGCTGACGGAAAGGGGATGCCTGCCCAAAGGTAATCCTCCTTGGGTCGCCGCTGTATACAGCAGGAAAGCGCCGTTGCTCCCGATGCTGGGGGCGGGCCATATATGCCCGGGAGACGAGGCAGCGCTGCTTAAACAAGCCGATATCACGCAGCAAATGGCGGACAAGCTGCGCGGCGCCCATACCCTCCCTGATATCATGCGCGGCTGTCTCTCGTCGGAGATCGTCACTGTAACGGACTGGTCGCTCAATTTCCTCAACTGCAAGACCGACTATGCCGTCAAGGACAGCGACACGCCCCTGCCGGCAGATCGAATCCCAGCGATTTTTGACAGGCTTGCGCGCAACATCATCAATAAATTCGGTGGCGATGCCGTTAAATACAACCGGATAGACATACGCGGCCATACCGATATCCGGCCCGTCCAAAATAATTGCGGCGCCGCCAAGAACAATGCGGAACTCTCATCGCTGCGAGCCCATCGCGTCATGGCGGACCTGAAGCAGGCCTTTCAGCGTCTCGCCCCCGCCTCGCCTGTTGCGCGGTCCTTCAAAGAACGGCTTGAGAACGGCTCGCTGCGCCTTTACGCGATCGGCGTAGGTGAATTCGAGCCCGTATGCAATCTCAAGACCGAAGAGGCCTTTCAGAAGAACCGCCGGATCGAATTCAATCTCGTGAAGCAGAAGTTGAGCCGGGTTCCGCCTCCGGGGGAGTGTGTCCACCAATGAGCGGATTTACGACTGTGCTCGACCAACGTGGCCTGCAGGAAGTCGGCTCTCATAGCGATCCCGGCAGACGGCGGCACTGGACGCCGCTTGGGCCGTTGCGGATACGCGCACATCTGCACAGCGTGCTGCAGCCGTTCACCGGCGAGGCCCCTCCCGCGCCCGGCAGCACCGATGACAGGGCCATATTCATAACCCTGGCAGACCTTCTCACCTGCTCGGAGTCAGGCGCCTATTATCAGGCCTGCGCCGCGCGCGGGGAACCGGGCAATGTCTGCCGCCCGCCACATCTGCTGATCAGGCACACGGCCTCCGCGTCCGATTTGGCGGCGCCGGTTGCAGGGGTCAACTGGCACGAGGCCGGCGTGCTGGCGCACCTCCTCGGCGGCCGTCTCCCCGACCAGAAGGAGGCCGACTACCTCATTACCAGCGGCATACGGAGGCTTCCGGAACAGGCGGCGTACTGGACCAGTTCGGCATATGGCGAATTCGACTACAGCTATTGCCGCTACGAGCGCGCCAGCGGGCTCTGGATCGCCGATGACCAGGTGAAGCAGCCGGAACCCGAAGACCCCGGCGCGTCGACCGTATTCATCCGGACCGCCCAAGGATTGACCCGGCAGGCCGTACAGCGGAGCGCCTCCAACCTCGACCTGCCCCCGGATAATCTGGCCCTGCTGGTCATCGTCGTTTTCAACTAGGAGCCGCGTCCGGAATGCATTTCATTTGCCCTTCCTGTCTGTCCCGATTTTCTGACAGCGCCGTGCAATGGCACTGCGAATGCCCGGACGCCGCCGCCCCCGAGCCGTTCCGGACGGGAGACGGTCATCAGGAACGGAGAACCGCTCTTGCGGAAGGGATTCCCTGCCCGGCGGCGGGATGCCACAACCGTATGGTGATGGTTCGTATCAAGAACTGCCGCCGCAGGTTGCCCACATGGCTGCTGGCTTCACATGTCCGCTGCGCCGTCAATGTGGTCGCCGGATTGGGCGCGGACGGCAGGAGCGCCGCCGCCCGCGGCGCCGCCGCACTGCTGTGGCATCTCCAGACCCACCCCCTGGACGGCGGCTCCAGTTGGCGGTTCGCCAACGATTGCGCCGGGGAAGTGTGGCGCGACCGGCGGGCGCTGAGGTTGGGACGCTGCCGGCTCGAAAACGAGACGGCGGTGCTCTATTTTGCGCGGCCAAACGGCGGCGTCGCGGGAGCATTGTACCTGGCGACGAGATGGATCGAGAAGGACGCCCAGTCGGCAGATGGGTGGTTTACGCCGGAGAATTGCAGTGCATCGCGGGAGCGGGGGCCGGAAGACTGGCTGTCGAGAACCGACGTCCTCGTTTTCGCGTTGAACGCCAATACGCTGTACAAGCGTGAGGACCGTGAGAAAGCAAGGCGGCACGCCCGCATCCTGGCCCGGGCGGTGTCCGCCAGCGCACCAGGGGTAAGGGCGCGCCGTCACTTCATGCTGCTGGTCGATCATGAGCGGCAATTCCTGGCCTCGCTCGGGGATCATTCCGCCACCGCACAGGATTTCGGCCGGGACATCATTGCGTGGCAGGACGTGGCGCACGGTTACGTTTACGAGAACCTGCGCCTCGGCGAATTGCTGGAACCTTTGATCGAAGCGACGGGCGGGGGCCGTCCCTTGCCTCTATTCGTGGCGGCGCCGCTGAACGAGGC
>JBNKDX010000031.1:0-11725 GCA_050288485.1 Rhodomicrobiaceae bacterium
GCCTGCAAGCGGGATCGCGCTGGTCCGGCGGCGGGCGGGCGTGAACGGGGCGCCGGGCACGGCGATCCGCATTATGTCCTAGTCAAATGGTCGGGTAGATGTAAAACGACATAATCAGTGTGCGTTTATGTAAAAAAGGCAGTTGAAACCGGAATATGTCACCCTTTTTTTCGTTCTGTTATTGTGATAATGGTTTTCACTGCGGCAAATTGGCGCGCCGATATCCTGGACGCCGACTATTGCTTCGTGACCCGGCGATAGGTTTTCATGATCTTTACGCTTCACGCAACGCGGCCGTTCTGCACAAATACCGGGCAGAAAGCCCGCAGGAGTGTGAAGACCGCCGGGCGCCAAATCCAAGAAGAAGCCGATCACGGCCCGGCGACCCAGAGATCAGCAAAGGAGGACACGCATGACGGTTCAAGCAATCCTGAGGAGAAAAGGCTCGAAGGTCCATACGACCAGCCCCTCCACTGCCATCAAAGCGGCGGCTGGCGTCATGCGCGAGAACAATATCGCCGCTCTCCTGGTCATAGAGGACGGCACCTTGCGCGGCATCGTCACCGAACGCGACATCGTCCGCGCTTTTGCGACGCTCGGGGAGGGGCTTGGCTTGAGACCGGTGAGCGAGATCATGACCGCGAAGCTGATCACGGGGAAGCCCACCGACAGCGTCAAGCACGTCATGCAGATCATGACGCGCCACCGCATCCGCCATTTCCCCGTGCTGGATGATCGCGGCGTGGCGGGCATGGTCAGCATCGGCGACGTGGTCAGGCATCGGCTCGAAGACCTGGAGCTCGAAGCCAACGTGCTGCGCGACGCCTATATCGCCGCACGCTGAGCCGTTCCGCCGCCGGTGAGGTTCCGCACGCCGTGTCAGTCCGCGGCAGGCGGGGCGCCCCCAAGGCCGAGGCCGCGGAAATACACCAGGACCGCGGCTTCGAGCAGTTCCTCCGGAGACATGGGCATCTTGCGGCCAGCGCCGTCGCTGCGCCCGAACAGCGACGCGATGCCATGCGCGAACGACCAGATATGCAGCGCCATCATCAGCGCGGGTGGACGTTTGTCTTTCGGTAGCGTCGCTGCGACCGTTTCCGCCGCCTCGCGCAGGACGGCAAAGGCGCGGTCGCTGGCCTGCCGCAGCTCGGGCGTGCTGCCGGCGGGCGTCCCGGCGTCGAACATGGCGGCGTAATAGGCGGGTTCCTCGCGGGCGAAGGCGAGATAGGCCGCTCCCACGGCTTCCAGCGCCCGCACGGGATCGGGTCGGCCGTCGTTCCAGGCTTCGTTGAGCCGCGTCGCGAACGCCTCGAAACCACGCCTCGCGACATCGGCCATGAGGTCGTCGCGGTCGCGGAAATGACGGTAGGGCGCAGCAGGGCTGACCCCCGCCGAGCGCGCGGCATCGGCAATGGTGAAGCCCGCAGGGCCTTTCTCTGCAATCAGGATCAGGGCGCCGCGGATCAGAGCCTCGCGCAGATTGCCGTGATGATAACCGCGCCGCTCGCCGCCGCCTTTCTTGGACCAGCTCATGTGAGTCGAATTTACATTATTCGCGCGGCGGCCGCACGAAAATCACGACTGCCCCGTACCGGTTTATGCGGCTTCGTGCGGTGGGCGGCAGTTCGCGCAGACACCCTGGATTTCCAGAACCGTCTCCGAGATGCGAAAGCCGCTGGCCTGGGTCATCGACTTGAGCGCGTCCCAGGCTTCCGGAGCATCGGTCTCGGCGACGCGGTGACAATTCTCGCAGACGAGCACGACCACCGATTTCTCGTTGTCATGATGCGCGAGACAGGCGAAAAAGGCGTTCTTGCTTTCCAGGCGGTGGACGAGACCGGCCTGGGCCAGCACCTCGATGATACGGTATACCGAAATCGGCGCCAGCCTGCGGCCGTCGTGGCTGAGTTTGTCGATGATTTCATACGCGCCCAGCGCCTGATGAGACGACAGCAATACACGAAGAACACTTTCCCGAAGTTCAGTGAGTTTTACCCCCTTTTGAGAACAAATCCGGCGTGCGCGCATGATTGCTTGATCAATACAGACCCGATGATCATGTTCAGGCAACGGAAAAAGAACATCCATCATTGCGTCAACTCCCCTTCCGGCCGCCTCAACCAACGGATATGTAACTTTATTATATGCATTTCCGGCAAGCCCTCTCACACTGCCTTCAACCGTATTCTTATATTTTACTTAAATAGCGCCGCTGAAGAAACCCCATGATTGAAATCCGCAATGTGAGCCACGATTTCGACGGCCTGCCCGTGCTGCGCGACATATCGCTCCAGCTTGCGGAAAAGCGTATCGCTATCATTGGAAACAACGGTTCTGGTAAGACGACGCTTGCGCGGATGCTCAACGCGCTCGTGCTGCCGAAACGGGGCGAAGTGGCTGTGGATGACATTTTGACGCACCTGGACGCGCCCCGCGTCCGGTGCCTGGCCGGTTATGTCTTCCAAAATCCCGAACACCAGATCGTCATGCCGACGCTGGAGGAAGATCTGGCCTTCGGCCTGTGGAACATGAACCTCGACAAGGCGGCGATACGGGAACGCGTCGACGCCATGGTCAAAGCCTACGGCCTAGAGGCCAAGCGCGCCGCGCCCGCGCATCTCCTGAGCGGCGGCGAGCAGAAGCTCCTGACGCTGCTTTCGGTGCTCATCATGGAGCCGCGCTACATCATCTTCGACGAGCCGATGAATTCGCTCGACCTCGCCACGCGGCGCCGCCTCACCGCGGTGATGGACGGCCTGACGCAATCGGTGATCACGATCACGCACGATTTCGGCCTGATCGCGCATTATGACCGCGCCATCCTCATTCACGAGGGGAGGGTGGCCGCCGATGGGCCGCCAGCGGAGACGGTGAGCCGGTATCTGGAGATCGCGGGGTAGAGACGAAAGCCCCTGGCCCCGCGGCGCCGCTCAGGGGCGGGCATAGACACGGCTGCACGGAGCCGTTCCTTCCCCGCCGGTAAGCGCCTGCGCCACCGCGGCGGCGATCTTGCGGCCGCCCGCCCCGGAGGGCTCGATCTGGTTCGTGAAGTCCGCGGGCTCGGTGCACACCAGCCGCAGATCGACGACCGCGAGCTTGCGCGCGAACGCCGCACGCAGGATGGCGTCGTTGAAAATCATCAGGCCGACGCGCGCGAGGGGAGCGCTCTCGGGATCCAGATCGCCATTGTAGATGGTGCAGACCGTGGCGTTGTGGCCGAGCGCCAGGGCGCCGTCGATCGCCGCGCCATAGGCGGCCTCGAAATGCGACGCCCGTTCGCCGAGCAGCAGCAGCGCTTCGGCGGAAGAAGCGACGGGCGTGCGCAGAATGTCGGCATTCATCAGCGCGTCGTTGCCGCCGACCGAAATGACCAGATGCGTGGCATCGGCCGGGACCTCCGCGAGTTGGCGCTTGATGTCGCCCGTGGAGGCGCCGTCGGTGGCCAGAAGCGAGACCCGCCATCCTTGGGGCAGCTCCCTGCGCAGCTGCGCGAGGACATCGGGCTGCCTGCCGGTATAGGCGCCGTTGTCGAAAATGGAATCGCCCAGAAGGACGGCGTGAGCAGCGGTCCTGGCGTCTCGCGATGTAACCATATGCTCCCCCTTCCCGCTTTGCGGTGCTGGTACGCCTCAGCTGAGAAATCCTGCCCCACTTGCCGCGATCCCGGCCGTTGGCTATTCCGGTGCGCCGTCGCCGGGGCATGCGCTGGCCAGGACCTTGTCCACGCGCCGTCCGTCGAGATCGACGACCTCGAAGCGCCAATCTCCCCAGTTGAAGACCTCGCCGGGTACGGGAATATGTCCGAGCTGCGACAGCACGAAACCGGCCAGCGTCGTGTACTCTTGCTCGAAGGCGCTCAGGTCGCGCAGGTCGAGCGCGCGTTCGACTTCATGGATCGGCATCTGGCCATCGAGCAGCCATGAACCATCCTCCCGCTGCACGGCGCTCGGGGCCTCCTCGCCCTCCCTCTCGGGAAGCTCGCCCGCGATGGCCACGAGAATATCGGTGGGCGTCACCATCCCCTGGACCGTGCCGTGTTCGTCCAGCACCATGGCCACATGCACGGCCGAGGCGCGGAACTGCTCCAGCAGCTTCAGAATGGGCGTGCCTTCGTGGATGTAGATGGGGTCGCGCGCCGCGGCTTTCAGGTCGATCCCGCCGAGCTTGCGGGCCTGCTCCAGAAGGTCTTTCGAATGCACGATGCCGATAAGATTGTCCACGTCGTCCCGGGCGACGGGAAAGCGCGAATGGCCGCTCCCGGCGATGGTGCCGTAGACCGTCTCGACGCTGTCGGCGAGATCGAGCCAGACCACGTCGGGCCGCGGCGTCATGATGGAGCGCACGGTGCGGTCGGCGACCCGGAGCACGCCTTCCAGCATATCCTTTTCGGCCGGGGCGAAAACGCCGGCCTTGGCGCCCTCCGCGATCAGGGATTTGACCTCCTCCTCCGTGATCCGCGGGTCCTCGCTGGACGGCGCCCGGAACAGCCGCATGACCAGTTCGGTCAGCCTGCGCAGGAACCAGATCGCGGGATAGGCGATCTGCGCGAGAAGCCGCATCGGCCCCGCAACGATGCAGGCGAGCCGTTCCGGATTGCGCAGCGCGAGGCGTTTGGGGATTAGTTCGCCCATCATGAGCGACACGAACGCGATGGTTGTGATCACCGCCACGGAACTGGCGGTCTTCGCGTGAACTCCGGCGATGGACAGGTCCGCCAGCACGCGCGCCAGCGGCTCGGCCAGCCGCGCCTCGCCATAGGCGCCGGACACGATGGCGATGACGGTGATGCCGACCTGGACGGTGGAAAGGAAGCCGGTCGGATCGTCGAGCAGCTTCAGCGCCACCGCAGCGCCGCGCCGCCCGTCACGCGCATATTGCTGCAGCCGGGCGCGGCGCGATGAGAACACCGCCAGCTCCGACATCGAGAAAAAGCCGTTCAACAGGATAAGGGCTAGAACGATGAGGATTTCCTGCCAAATCATTTGGCTTCAGCGGTCCAGGGTCAAGGGGTGGCGCACTTTCCGGCACGTGGTGGAATTCGTTTCTTAAGGCGAAACAACGCGTCAGGGAAGAGGCAGGCGCGACGCCCGCAAACAAAGCTGCGCGCACCCCCTGAAACCGTCATGTAAGTCTTTGTCATGGCTCGTGAAGTCCAAAGATGCGCGAGAGGGTGGCGCGGTCTGCGGCCGGGGACAATCGAGGGGGGGAGGGGCGTCAAACGGCGGTCCCCTCGTCCCGCCGCGCATTTTCTCCGCCCGCCGTGTTCTCATTTCGCGTCAACGCGTAGCCTTCGCGGGCAGCACTTTGGGCGCGGGCGCGCGCTTTACCGCCACGCCGCCTCCCGGCCTGCGCTCCGGCATGGGCACGGCATCCGGCCCCATGGGAACCTTGGCAACCTTAACGTTCGGGTCGATGCCGACGAGCTTGGCGCATTCCCGCGGCAATTGGGCTATCGTGAGTTGCCTGCGGTGCGAGCGCTGCTTTTTCGGCGGCGTCGTCGGCTTCGGTTCCGGCTTCAGCGGTCCCTTCGTCTTGGCCAGCCATCTGTCCAGCCCCTTGCCGCAACCTTCCTGAAATGGCCCGCCCGCCTGGTTCTGGCAGCCCTTCATTCCTGCCGGGCAGCTCAGCCGCACGTGAAAATGATAGTGGTGCCCCCAATAGGGATGGATTTTCGCCAGCCACTTGCGGTCCTCGCCCGCGCCGTCGCACAGCGCCTTCTTGATCGCCGGGTGGACGAAGATGCGCGCCACCTGCTTAAAGGACGCCGCACGCTTGATCAGGTTGAAATGCTCCGGCGTCCAGACCTTCGGATCGACCTTGCCGCCTTCCGGCGCCAGCATCGAGACGGGCTCCTCGGTTTCGCGCTGCTCGCGGGTCAGCGGCTTGGCGGGCATCGGCTTGAGCCAGATATCGGCGTCCAGCCCGATCTGGTGCGAGGCGTGCCCGCTCAGCATCGGCCCGCCCATGGGCTGCGAAAGGTCGCCGACGAGCAGGCCCGGCCATCCGTCATTCTTCCTCGCATCGGCGGCGAGACGCTCCAAATAGGCAAGCAGCGCCGGATGAGCCCAGCGGCGGTCGCGGGACAGGCGCATGGCCTGCCACGCCGTCCCCGTCTCCGCAAGCTGCTTCGCGCCCGCCAGACATCCCTTGGCGTAAAAGCCGATGGCGCGGGCCGGCCCGGGCGCAGGCCGCGCCTGATAGCCGAAAATGTCCCTGGCGACAGGCGAGGCCCGGCGCGCGATCGCGTGCTTCTTCTTCGCCCCCCCTCGCTTCTTCTTCGCCTCCGCCGCGCTCATGCCGACGGCCAGGACGAGGGGCGCCACGAGGAAAATGCGAATTAGCTGCAATATCGTCTGTGTCTTCATCCTTGTGTTCCGCCCCTGACGCCTGGTTCCTGAATATCAGCCCGGAACCCCGGTTGGATTTACGCCGATGCCACGTCCTCACCCGACGCTCGCGGCCCTCGCCCGGGATCGAGCATTTGAAACGCCTCATTGTCGTCGCACTCTTCACGGCGCGTCCGGCGCAAGTAAGGCGTGGCGAGACCGAAGCTTAGCCCAGGGAAACGTTTCACGCCAACCCGGCCGTGCACCCCGCCATTTGGCCGACGCCCGCCCGTGTCTACCCTGTCTCAAACTGGCGCTTCGCGACCCGCCCGTTCCGGTGAGATGCGCCGTCTGCCGGTCACGTTCATCGAACTATTTTCTGGCACATCTTGGACTGTATCCCCAAATTGCTGCGGATAGGAAAACGGGCGGAAGGGCCGGCGAGGGAAACCGCCCGGCAACAGCTAAGCTGCAGGACGCTTTGAAGATATGATCACCCGGCGAAACTTCATGCGCGGTCTTACCGGCGCCCTTGCGCTCGGCGCTGCGACCGGCGTTTACGGCATCGGCGTCGAGCCGCGTTTCCGGCTGTCCCTGCCGCGATGGACGGTGGGACACGCGTCCTGGCCTGCCGCCATGCCGCCTCTGCGCATCGCGATCCTGACTGATATCCATGCGGTGGAGCCGTGGATGCCGTCCTCGCGCATCGGCAACATCGTCGACGTGGCGAACGCCCTGGAGCCGGACATCATCGTCCTTCTGGGCGATTATGTCGCCTCCGTGCGCCGGTTCCGCACCGGCGTCATCCCGATCGCCGAGTGGACGAAGCCGCTCGCCAGGTTGCGCGCGCCGCTCGGCGTCCATGCCGTTCTCGGCAATCACGACTGGTGGGAGGACGTGCAAGGGGTGCGCGACGGCCTCCACGACGCGGGTATCCCGGTGTTGGAGAATCACGCCGTGAAGATCGACCGCGGCGGCCGCCGGTTCTGGCTGGCGGGGCTGGGCGATCAGCTCGCGACGCCCGCGGGCGCCTTCCGGCTCCACGGAGCGGACGATCTCGACGGCGCGCTCCGCCCCACCATGGCCGACGCCGATCCCGTGATCCTCCTGGCGCATGAGCCGGACATATTCGTGCGCGTGCCGCCGCGCGTGGCGCTGACGCTGTCGGGGCACACCCATGGCGGGCAGGTCTGGCTGCCGGTTGCGGGCCGTCCGGTGGTGCCGTCGCGTTACGGCAGCCGCTTCGCTTACGGCCATATCGCCGAGGGCGGGCGCAATCTGATCGTTTCCGCCGGTCTCGGCGTGTCGGGCGTGCCGGTGCGCTTCATGGTGCCGCCGGAGATCGCGCTGGTTACCGTGACGGCGCTGGGATGGGCTGCGATCTGATCGGCGCGCGGGCGGCGGTGTGCATCCCCCGAATTTCGAGGGGGAAGACTGCTCACCCTCGTCCATCCAATGAAAAAGCCCGGCAGTTCATCGAGGTAAGACAGTCTGGCTCGGAGGGAAACCGTCGGCCGCAATGGCCGGCTGCGCAATGGTAGCCGAGACCGAAGCGCACCCCCGGACCACGGCCGCCGTGCTCTTCGCGGAGCATGGCGCGCGCGGGGCGACATTGTCGCATCCCGGATGCAGCTTGACTATTCGAAGCATTGTATAATATGAGCGGCGCATGGTCAGGGTATCGGCTTCAGTTCAGCAATGAAACTCAAGTATAGTCATTAAATTTTATTAGCCCTTATTTCCTGCCGTGCGACACATTTTTCTTCGCTTTTGCTCTCTGGCCGTCTCTGCGCCGGTGTGATATCCAGGCTTTTGGCCGGGGCTTCCCTGAAAGGGGCCGGGTCGAAGGCAGAACGGTCGGGGGGTGCGACGCGTCACCACCTCGCTTGATATAAATCAACGCAATAAAGTCGGGGCACCCCCATAAGCGAAGAGGGGGGTTAGCCCTGCCGCAAGTTGCTTACGCACTACGAGGTCAATCAGATGAACAATACCGCATCTGTGAAGGGGGATCCGATTACGTTTGCGGATCTGTTGGCGGCACTTGTCGCCATAGCCGGTCTCGCCGCCGGCCTCGCACTGGTGGTTCTGTCACCAGAAGGTGAAATGAAATTCCATGGCACCATCCTGGCGCTTGGCTGTATCGTGTTTTTCCTGTTCATCGGGAAATATGGCAAAGATACAACGACTTATAACGAAACTCTCGTGAAAGCCGGTGTGATCATCACCATGTTCTGGGGGATCGCGGGTTTCCTTGTCGGCGACATCCTCGCTTGGCAATTGGCTTTCCCGGCGTTGAACTTCGACCTGCCGTGGACGAACTTTGGTCGCCTTCGTCCCCTGCACACGTCGGCGGTGATTTTCGCTTTTGGCGGTAACGCCCTGCTGGCGACATCGTTCTATGTCGTGCAGCGCACCAACCACACCCGGCTTTACGGCCGCTGGGCGCCTTGGTTCGTATTCATCGGCTTCAACACGCTGATCGCCATGGCCGGCACCGGCTACATCCTCGGCATCACCGAAGGCAAGGAATATGCCGAACCGGAATGGTACTCCGACCTCTGGCTGACGCTGGTCTGGGTGGTCTATCTGGTCGTGTTCCTTGGCACGCTGATGACGCGCAAAACGTCGCACATCTATGTGGCCAACTGGTTCTACCTTTCCTTCATCGTCACGATCGCCATGCTGCATATCGGCAACAATGTGACGATCCCCGTGTCCCTCCTGGGCTCGAAGAGCTACATCGCCTATTCGGGCGTTCAGGACGCCATGACGCAATGGTGGTATGGTCACAACGCGGTGGGCTTCTTCCTGACCGCGGCGTTCCTTGGCATGATGTACTATTTCGTGCCGAAGCGCGCCGGGCGCCCCGTCTATTCGTACAAGCTGTCGATCGTGCACTTCTGGGCGCTGGTCTTCACCTACATCTGGGCGGGCCCGCACCATCTTCACTACACGGCTCTGCCTGACTGGGCGCAGACGCTCGGCATGACCTTCTCGGTCATCCTGTGGATGCCGTCCTGGGGTGGCATGATCAACGGTCTGATGACGCTTTCGGGCGCCTGGGACAAGCTGCGCACCGATCCGGTGATCCGCTTCCTGGTCGTCTCCGTCGCCTTCTACGGTATGTCCACCTTCGAAGGGCCGCTGATGTCGGTGAAGGCCGTGAACTCCCTGTCGCACTACACCGACTGGACGATCGGCCATGTGCATTCCGGCGCTCTCGGCTGGGTGGGCATGATCACCTTCGGCTCGATCTACTGCCTCGTTCCGTGGCTGTGGCGCCGTAAGGAGCTGTATTCCAAGGCTCTCGTCGAGTGGCATTTCTGGGTCTGCACGCTGGGTATCCTGCTCTACATCACCTCGATGTGGGTGTCGGGTATCATGCAGGGTCTGATGTGGCGCGCTTACGACAGCATGGGCTTCCTGCAGTACTCCTTCGTGGAGACCGTCGAGGCCATGCATCCGTACTACATCATCCGTGCGACCGGCGGCGTCCTGTTCCTGCTCGGCGCTCTGATCATGGTCTACAACCTTTGGATGACGGTTGCCGCGCAGCCTGCCGTGGCTGAAGAGTCCCCCATGGGCGCTCGTCCGTCGCCGGCTGAGTAAGGAGGGAAAAGCAATGGCTTTCTCACACGAAATCTTGGAAAAACGCTCCCTCCTGCTCACGATCGCGATCCTGCTCATGGTCTCGGTCGGCGGTCTGGTGGAAATCGCTCCGCTGTTCTGGATCTCCTCGACGATCGAGAAGGTTCAGGGTGTGCGGCCGTATTCGCCACTGGAACTTGCAGGCAGGGATATCTACATCCGTGAGGGATGCTATCTGTGCCACAGCCAGATGATCCGGTCGCTCCGCGACGAGATCGAACGCTATGGTCACTATAGCCTCGCGGCTGAGAGCATGTACGACCATCCGTTCCAGTGGGGTTCGAAGCGTACCGGCCCGGACCTCGCCCGTGTCGGCGGCAAGTACTCCGACGAATGGCACAAGGCGCATCTGACCAATCCGCGCAGTGTCGTGCCCGAGTCGATCATGCCTGGTTATCCGTTCCTGGCTCAGCGCGAGCTTCAGTACAGCGATATCGCGGACCGGATGGCGGCTCTGCGTATCGTCGGCGTGGACTACAAGGATGATCAGATCCAAAACGCGAAGGCCGATCTGGAGGCGCAGGCCAATCCTGACGCCGCCGGCGCCGATGCCGTCAAGCAGCGGTACCCGAAAGCGGTGGTGCGCGCATTCGACGGTGACCCGAAGAAGGTTACCGAAGCCGATGCGCTCATTGCCTATCTGCAAATGCTTGGTTCGCTTGTCGATTTTGCCAAATTCGACGATGCCGGGCCGAACCTGAGATAGGACACTCGTGATGACCTACGAAGGATTGAGCGCTTTTGCTGGAATAGCAGGGCTCATTATCTTCATCACGGGGTTCGTGCTGGTCCTGATCTACACGTTTTCGCCTCGTAACAGGACGACGTTCGATCAGGCCAGCCACTCACCGCTTGAAAAGGATCCAGACGATAATTCGCCGAGAGGACACTATGGCCAAACCAGAAATTGATGACGTCACGGGCGTCGAGACGACCGGTCATGAATGGGACGGTCTGAAGGAACTGAACAAGCCGCTGCCGGGATGGTGGGTATGGACCTTCTGGGCCACCATCATCTGGAGCGTCGGCTACTGGATCGTCTATCCGGCCTGGCCGTTGGTAGACGGCTATACCAAGGGCATCTGGGACTGGAGTTCACGCCAGGCAGCCCTGGATGACGTGAAGGCCGGGCGCGAGGTGCAGGCAGATCTGAACGCACAGCTGGACAAGGCGTCGATTGCGGATCTCAAGGGCAGTGGCGATCTCGCAAGCTTCGCCATCGCCGGCGGCCGCGTGATCTTCGCCGACAACTGCGCGCCTTGCCACGGCCGTGGCGCCGCTGGCACCACGGGCTACCCCAACCTCAATGACGACGATTGGATTTGGGGCGGCAAGATGGCAGACATCAACTATACCATCATGCACGGTATCCGCAGCGGCGCGGAGGGCGAGCGCACCAACGCCATGCCCCGGTTCGGCATCGACAACATGCTGACCAAGGAGCAGATCAGCGATGTTGCCGACTATGTCCTCTCGCTGTCGGGCGCCGCGGGTGATGCGGCGGCCATCGAGCGCGGCAAGACGATCTTTGCCGAGAACTGCGTGGTCTGCCACACCGAGACCGGCAAGGGCAACCAGGAGCTTGGGGCGCCGAACCTGACGGACGGCATCTGGCTCTATGGCGGCACGAAGGCCGATATCGTGGAGCAGATCCGGACAGGCCGCGGCGGCGTGATGCCGACCTGGGCCGGCCGTCTCGATGCCAACTCCATCAAGAAAGTCACCGCCTACGTCTATTCGCTGGGCGG
>JBNKDX010000032.1:0-11681 GCA_050288485.1 Rhodomicrobiaceae bacterium
GCACGGGATCGGTGCGAACAGGTTGCAAATGCTGGACCGGGCGCGCTTCCTCCATGCGCGGGGGTATTCCGTGCTCCTGTTCGATTTCCAGGCTGAGGGGGAAAGCCCAGGCGCGGCGCTCACTTTCGGCTATCTCGAAGCCACGGATGCGCGTGCGGCGTTCGATTTCCTGCGTGCGAGGGCGCCGGGGGAGCGCATCGGGGTCATCGGCGTGTCGCTCGGCGGCGCGGCGGCGCTGTTGCCTTCGACGCCGCTGGAGGCCGACGCCATGGTTTTGGAGGCGGTCTATGGCGATTTCGAAACCGCCGTCGGCAACCGCATGGCTATGTGGCTCGGCGATGCGGGGCGCCTTTTAACGCCGGTCCTGATGCTGCAGGTGCGGCCGCGGCTGGGGTTCTGGCCCTCCGCGCTGGCCCCGGCGCGGCGCATAGCCGAGCTGCGGGCGCCCGTGCTCATCATCGCCGGCGGCCAGGACCGCCACGCCACCATGAACGAAACGAAGGCCCTGTTCGCCAACGCCAATGAACCCAAAAGACTGTGGGTGATCAAACATGCGGGTCATGAGGATTTCTACCTCATGGTACCCAACGAATATGAGCGCCGCGTCGGGCGGTTTCTGGAGCTGGCGCTCAAAGGAGCCTGACATGACGCCGTGCCCATGGAAGGAAGCGCAGCCTATCGCACCGTTTGCATCATGTGGTTGGCTTCCGCCTCCAGGGCCGAGCGCTCGTAACCCACGGTGCGGAGCTCCAGCAGATAACGGCGGATGAAGGCTTCCAACCCTAGACGCTCACGTTGCGCGACATGGACGCATTCATGCGCCAGCAGCTTTCGCTCGCCCCGGAACCGTGGCTTGATGAGTACGGCAAACCCCATGCTCCGCCCCCTTTCCCGGTCCGAGCCGAAGCCCAGGGCCCCGGCCTCCTTTGCCAAAAGCGGATCACTCGGAAAAGGAAATGCGGCCAGCACCGCGAGGCGGATCTTCTCCGGATGCTGCACCCCCATGCGCACGGCGATCACGGCCTCTGCGGATGTGAGCGGCCGCCCCTCCTTGAGAAGCGCAGCCTCTTCCTTCGCCACCCAGGCGACCGCCTTGGGGGCGACAGCGTTGAGCCACGCCAAATCCTCGGGTGCAGGCTGGCCGTCACCATTCATGCTCGCCCCCGTCTTGGTCCGGCGCGTGCTGCATCCCGCAAGCCCGGCGACAGCCGCGGCCAACAGGCGCAACAGGCGGCGGCGCGTTGCGTCCACAGCCCTGCCCCCCCCGGTTGGTACTGCCCGACCCTCCTGCTTGAACCTTCCTACTTCCCTCGCCAGTGCGGCTGACGCTTCTCCAGGAAAGCGGCAATGCCCTCCGCGGCGTCATGCGTCATCATGTTTTCCACCATTGTCCGCGCCGCGTGGTCATACGCCTCGGCCAGCGGCATTTCGAGCTGGCGGCAGAATGCTTCCTTGCCGAGCCGCATCGCGACCGGCGATTTCGACGCGATCATGCCCGCCCAGCGCATGGCCTCCAGCATGACGTCCTCTTCGGGCACCACGCGGTTGATGAGACCGAATTCCATGGCATGCATGGCCGGAATCATGCCGCCGAGAAGCAGCATCTCCATTGCCCGCTTGCGCCTGACATTGCGCGACAGCGCGACCGCCGGCGTCGAGCAGAACAGCCCGATATGAACGCCGGGCGTGGCGAAATGCGCCGTCTCCGACGCCACCGCCAGATCGCAGCTCGCCACGAGCTGGCATCCGGCCGCCGTAGCCGTGCCGTTGACAGCGGCGATCACCGGCTTCGGGCAGCTCGCGACGGCCTGCATCACCTCGGCGCACAGGCGCATCGTATGCTCGAAATAGGCGTGCCCGCCGTCGGCGTCCGGGCGGTGGCTGGACAGTTCCTTCAGATCATGCCCGGCGCAAAAAGCGGGCGCTGCGCCCGTGAGCAGCACGACGTGGACCGCCGGGTTCGCCGCGATATCGGCAAAGGCGGCCTGGAGCGCGCGCAACAGGCCCTCCGACAGACTGTTGCGGGCCTGCGGGCGGTTGAGCGTGAGGATGACGACATGGCCGCGGTTCTCCCGGAGCAGCACCAGCTGTTCGCGTTCCGCCGTCCCCGGCTGGCCTGCGGCCGATCTGTCGTCCATGTCGCCACTACCTGCTTATCTGCTTCGCCGTCCCAACAGCTTATAGCGCAATATTACGGCTACTTCATCATCGCATCTATGGCGGCGAGCATGGGCCGGACCGCCTCGACGTTCTCGCGCGGCGGCGTTTCGACGATCACGCCGACATTCTCACGCAGGGCTTCGATCAGCTTGCGCTTCGCCTTGTCGCTCAGAAATCCGTTCTTCTTGATTTTGGCGATGGCCTTTTGCAGCTTCCGCTGTTTTTTCGCGCCGTCCGCGTCGAGCTTCAGATAGGCGTAGGTGCGGGTGACGCTGCGGCCCACGCCGAACCACTCATTCGCACCGTGGAACCCGTGCGGACGGACGGCGGCGTCGATCTCCGCCTTGATGTCCTCGTCCCCGGCCGCTTCGACAACCGCGGCGAGCGCCTCCTTGCCACTGCCGATCTTGCCGCCTCTGTCTGCGGCCTGGCGTATCACGACCGATTTTACCGCCGGATAGCTGGCGACGAACTGTTCGACCGCCGCGCGCGTCAGGCGCGTGGACTTCGCCTCGGCGCCGTCAGCCAGCGCCATCACCGCGGCGAGGACCGCCAATAGGACTGCGAAAGGCCGGATGGCCTTTGTCGATGTCGCGATCATGTGAACCTCCCCTCGTAGGGCCGCATCGGCAAATCGCGGCCTGTACTCCCCCAATTCTTGATCGCCGCCAAATTTGGTCAAATCATGGGGTTGGCCCGCAACACAGAAGAAACTGCATGGCGCCTGCGTCCCCGGCGCAACCAGCTTCGCCGCCAACGCCTCGCGCGCCTCGCATCTGACCGGCGGGACGGCGCTGCCCGTGATCGGCCTGCTCCTGCTCCTGATCCTGAAACCGGAATGGCTGGCCTTCGCCTGACGCGCTCCGGCACCCGTCACGCGCTCGCCAGACCGGCCCGCTCCGCGTAAAGCTGCGCGATTTCGGCGGCGTATCTCCGCTCCACCATCTGCCGCCGCACCTTGAGCGTCGGCGTCTGCAACCCCATTTCGACGCTCCACGGATCGCGGGTCAGGTGCACCGCGCGCGGCTGGGCGTAGCGCGGGAAATCGGCGAGACAGCGCGCGATCGCCCGCAGCACCAGCGTCTTGCACGCTGGATTTTCCAGGTCTTCGGGATCGACGCCCCGCTTCACGGCGGCGGCGCGGAAGGCGTCGTCGTCGATCTCGATGACAGCCACGGGGAAGGGCCGGTTCTCACCCGCGATAACGGCCTGGAGAATGAGCGGATCCCGCTTGAGCGCCGCTTCTAGCGCGCTGGGGTTGATCTTCCTGCCCGAGGAAAGCGCCAGCACGTCCTTGATGCGGCCGCGGATGTAAATCCGCCCCTCTTTGAACTCCGCAATATCGCCCGTATGCAGCCATCCCGAACCGGCGATGGCCCGCGCCGTCTCCTCCGGATTTTTCCAGTATCCTTTCATGATGGCGGGCGTGCGGACCAGAAGCTCGTTCTCGGCGCCGGTCATGACCTGAACGCCGTGCAGGGCGCGGCCCACGGAGCCGGGAACGTAATCTTCCAGCGTCGTGGCGCTGACGACCGGGGCAGCCTCGGTCAGGCCGTAGCCCTCCGCGAGCGGCACGCCGAGACCGATGAGATAGCGCGCCGCGTCCAGCGGCAGCGCCGCCCCGCCGCTCACCGCTACGCGCAAGCGCCCGCCGAGCGCTGCTGCGATACGCCGTATCACCAGCCGGTCCAGCAGCGGCCACAGCGCCCGGTCCACGAGGTCCGGCCGCGGAGCGCGGCCATGGCTCGCCTCGAAGCGCCGCCAGCCTGCCGCGGCTGCCGTCTCAAGAAGCCAGCGCTTCACGCGGCTGCCGCCCGCCGCCTCCTCGATCCGCGCGCGCATACGCTCATAAAGGCCGGGGACGGCGAGGAGAAACGCGGGGCGGATCGTCTCCAGATCGTTCGGCAGGGAGCGCACCGAGCGGGCGTAAGCCACGGTCGAACCGGTCATCATCGGCACGTAATAGCCCATGGTGCGCTCGAAGGAATGAGCGAGCGGCAGAACGGAGAGAAACACGTCGCCCGGACGCGGCGGGATGTAGGGCGCTACGGCCTCGGCGTTCCACAGAATGGCCCTGTGCGACAGCATCACCCCCTTCGGCACGCCGGTCGTGCCCGAGGTATAGATGAGCGTCGCAACGTCTTCGGGAGCACAAGGACAGGGGGTAAGCCCGTCCGCACCATCTGCCAGGGCGTCATCCAAATGGCAGATGCGGGGGCCGCCTGCGACCGCGGGCGGTGCCGGACCGTTGCGTATCCATACATGTTCGAGAGCGGGCAGGGGGGACGCCGCGCCACTGAGCGCCGTCCAGCGCTGCGGCGCATCCACGAGCACCAGCCGCGCATCCGAATGGCCGAGGATGAGCGCGATATTGGCTGCGCTGTCATGGACGTAGAGCGGCACTGTGATCAGCCCGAGCGACAGGGCGGCGATGTCGAACGCCACCCAGTCGACGCCGTTCGGCAGCGCGAGAGCGACGCGGTCGCCGCGCTCCAGCCCGGCGCGGGCGAACGCCCCGACGAACGCGGCGGCGCGGGCCGCCATCGCCCCCCAGGTGTAGTCCCGCCACAGGCCTGCCGCCGTGTCGAACTGCCGGTAGGCGACGGCGGCGGGCGTGCGCGCGCAGCGCAGGCGGAACAGTCCGGGCAGGGTGCCCGCCGCGTCGCAGCCGATCAGATCGTCATTCGCCCCGGGAGGCGCATTCGCCATGGGATGAGCGTCCTGCTGTTATCACTTCCTGCGAGCGTTTAAGGTAGGATCATAACCGGGCGTGATTACTCCGGTGTTTCCGGCGGCTGAGGCTTTGGAGCAACCGGGCAAACACCGGCGTGTCCGCCCACAAACGAGGGGCTCAAGCATGAATGGGACTACCAAGGCCGATCCGGCGACGCCCACCGGCGGGGATGACGCCGCCGCAGCGGAGCGCATCCTGCGTATCGTCCGGGACCTCGCGTTGGAGCTGCATCCGCATCTCGGGCAGTCGCTGGCGGTCACGCTGGAGAGCAATCTCGACCGGGATCTGAGCTTCGACAGCCTGGGCCGCGCCGAGTTGCTCCTGCGCCTCGACCGAGCGTTCAAGATCAAGCTGCCGGATGCGCTGATCGGCGAAATGAACACGCCCGCCGACCTCCTCGCCGCCATCCAGGCCGCTGCGCCGCCCGAGGAATTGGCGCGGCGGAGCGAGGAGGCGGCGCTCGGCGCATTGCCGATCGCGGCGGCGCCGGCCCAGGCGGGCACGCTAATCGAGGCGCTGGACTGGCACGTCCGCAGCCACGCCGAGCGTCCCCATATCCTCTTGTGGCAGACCGGCGGCGGTGCCCTGCCCATGACTTACGCCGCTCTCGACGCCGCCGCCCGCCGCATCGCCCGTGGCCTACTCGACCGCGGCCTGGAGCCCGGCGACCGCGCCGCCATCATGCTGCCGACCGAGGCGGGCTTCTTCCAGGCATTCATGGGCGTGCTCTATGCGGGCGGCGTGCCGGTGCCGATCTACCCGCCGTCGCGCCGCGCACAGATGGAGGAGCACCTGCGGCGGCAGGCGGGCATCGTGCGCAACGCCGAGGCCAGCGTGCTGATCACGAATGAGGAAATCCGCCCGGCGGGCTCGCTGCTCTACGGCCTGTGCGCCAGCCTCAAACATATCGAGACCGTTACGGACCTGACGGCCGCAGAGCCGATCGACGCGCCCGCGCCCGCCGGCCCGCAGACCGTGGCCCTCATCCAGTACACCTCCGGCTCGACGGGCGACCCGAAAGGCGTGGTGCTCACCCACGCCAACCTGCTGGCCAATATCCGCGCCATGGGGGAGGCCAGCGACGCCACCTCGGCGGACGTGTTCGTGAGCTGGCTGCCGCTCTATCACGACATGGGGCTGATCGGGGCGTGGCTCGCCTGCCTCTATTACGGCGTGCCGACGGTGATCATGCCGCCCCTGGCCTTTCTGGCCGATCCGGTGCGCTGGCTGCGGGCGATCAGCGACCATCGCGCCACGCTGTCGGCGGCGCCGAATTTCGCTTTCGAGCTGTGCCTGAAGAACATCCACGACGCCGATATCGAGGGGCTGGACCTGTCCTCGCTGCGCATGGTGGTCAACGGCGCCGAGCCCATTGTGCCCTCCACGCTCAGCCGGTTCACCGAGCGGTTCGCATCTTGCGGGCTAAAGCCCTCGGCGGTGGCGCCGGTCTATGGCCTCGCCGAAAACGCGGTGGGCCTTGCCTTCCCGCCGCCGGGCCGCACACCCCTCATTGACCGCGTGGACCGCGAGGAATTCGTTGCGCGCGGAACGGCGGTCCCCGCCAAGCCTAACGGCCACGCCACCATCGAATTCGTGGCCTGCGGCCAGCCGATCCCCCGGCACGAGGTGCGCATCGTCGATAGCGCGGACCGCGAGGCGCCGGAGCGCCAGGAAGGGCGGCTGCAGTTTCGCGGGCCATCATCGACCAGCGGCTATTTCCGCAACGAAGAAAAGAACCGCGCGCTGTTCAGCGGCGCGTGGCTGGAGACCGGCGACCGCGCCTATATCGCGGGCGGGGATATCTTCATTACCGGCCGCATCAAGGACATCATCATCCGAGCTGGGCGCAACATCTATCCGCAGGAACTCGAAGACGTGGTGGGCGCCGTGCTCGGCGTGCGCAAGGGCTGCGTCGCGGTATTCGCCGCCGCCGACCCCCATGCCGGGACCGAGCGGCTGGTGGTCATGGCCGAGACGCGGCTGCACGAGGAGGACGCGCTCGACGATTTGCGCCGCAAGATCGCCGACGCGTCGGCGGCGCTCCTCGACCTGCCGCCAGACGACATCGTGCTGGCCCCGCCGGGCACCGTGCCGAAAACGTCGAGCGGCAAGATCCGCCGTTCCGCCGCGCGGGCGATCTACGAGAGCGGAAGCATCGGCGCGGATGGACGCGCGTTCTGGTTGCAGCTTACCCGGCTTGTGTTGAGCAGCACGGCGCAGCGGCTCCGGCGCTGGGGCCGCGCCGCCTTCGATCTTGCCTATGCGGCTTGGTGGTGGGGACTGCTGATCACGCTTGCGGCGCCGGTGTGGCTGATCGTGTTCCTCCTGCCCCTGCGGAACTGGCGTCATGCGGTCGTGCACCATTTCGCGCGCACCTTCCTGCGGCTGACGGCTGCGCGGCTGACCGTCGAAGCCGAGGCGCGCCCGCCGGACGAGCACGTCATCTTCGTCGCCAATCACGCCAGCTATCTAGACGGGCTGGTGATCTGCGCCGCCATCCCCGGCCGCCTGAGCTTCGTCGCCAAGGAGGAACTCGCCCCGCAATTCGTCGCCGGGACTTTCCTCAAGCGGCTCGGCACGCTGTTCGCGCGGCGCTTCGATCCGCAGGCGGGGATCGAGGACACCGCCGCGCAAGGCAAGGCGGCGCGGGGCGCCGAGCGTATCGTCTCCATGCCCGAAGGGACGTTGACGCGCTATCCGGGGCTTCTGTCCTTTCACACGGGGCCGTTTCTTGTCGCGGCGCAGGAGGGGGTGCCGGTGATGCCGGTGACGCTCAGCGGCACGCGCTCGATGCTGCGCGGCGATCAGTGGTTTCCCCGGCCCGCCCGCATTCGCGTGCATATCGGCGCGCCGCTTGAACCGGAAGGCGCGGGCTTCGAGGCCGCGCGACGTCTGCGCGACGCCGCCCGGGCGGCGATCCTGGCGCAATGCGGCGAGCCTGACGCGGCGCGCGAGCGTGCGCTTTAGGAGCTGGTTCGCGACGGTCCGCGCCATCGCATGAGGAGCGTCATCCACTCATCCAGGGGATAGCGCGCCATGAGGGTGAAACCCTGTGCCGCTAATCGTGCCGTCACCTCGCGCGCCTGCCTGGTCAGCAGCCCCGACAGGATCAGGTAGTCGCCCGGCGTCAGCAGCGCGGGCATATCCTTGGCGAAGCCGATGAGCGGCGCGGCGAGGATGTTGGCCATGATCAGCCCGAAGGGCGCGCGCGCCGTAATCGCCGGATGCCTCGGTCCGTCCGCAACCACGGCGTCGATCTGCGCCGCGACGCCGTTCCGCGCGAAATTCTCCGCCGCCACGACTACGGCCACCGGGTCGATATCGGTGGCCAGTACCTCGCCGCGCATGACCTTCGCCGCCGCAATGGCCAGCACGCCGGAGCCGGCGCCGAGGTCGAGCACGCTCTCGATGCGCACGCGCTTGGCCAGGGCGTCCAGCGCCAGGAGACAGCCGCGCGTGGTGCCGTGATGCGCGGTGCCGAACGCCTGCCCTGCGTCGATCTCGATGGCGAAGGCGTTAGCCGCCACCCTCGCGCGGTCGTGACTGCCGTGAACGAGGAAGCGGCCTGCGCGCACCGGGTGCAGCCCGCGCTGGACCTTCGCCACCCAATCCTCTTCGGCGAGTTGCTCAAGGCGCGGACCGCCGGGAGGGATGAGACCGGGGCGTATCTCCCCGATGGCCGCGAAGGCCGCCGCGTCCGGCGGCTCCGCAAAATGCGCCTCGACCACCCAGTAGCCGTTTACCTCCACGGCTTCGGCCACAGGTGCCGGATCGAGCATTTCGGTGAGCAGATCGACGAGAAAAGCGGCGTCCTCGCGGGACGCCGGGATCGTTGCCTTGAATGTCGGAGCCATGCTGCTGGTTCTGTCCTGTTTCGGTCGGGCGACCTTAAGACAAGACTTAGTGCTCCACCAGACGGCACCAGCGGTTATGCAGATGCCTGTCGGCGTCGGCCAGCGACAGGACATGCAACTCGCCGGTGGACGACTGGCGGACGATTTGACTGGCCATCAGCCGCTCCAGCGCGTCGTAAACGTCGAACTGCACGTTCACCCCGAATTTGTCGGTGAGAAACTTCGAAATATGCTCGCCGATCGCGTCGAGCTGCGAGATGTGGAACGGCCCGCCGAGCAGATGCGCGTAAAGCAGCACCTCCTCCTTGACGTCCTCCTCTTCGGCGTCGTCGACGATGACCGCCAGCGCGCCCTGATTGTTGGCGAGGTTCTGGAAATAAAGGCTCTGCGCGAGCTGCATGCGGTAGCGGTCGCGGGTGACGAAGATGTTGCGCACCTGCGCGTAGATGATGCCGCCGAAACCGCTGAGAAGCGCGACCGCCAGCATGAGCGGCGAGAGCGCCACCGCCACCACCAGTTTCGTCGCGGTGCCAAGCAGATAGGTAAGCGTTCCGAAAAGCGCGCTGCCGCCGAGTTGCAGCTTGTCGCGGTACTTCATCTTAACACGGATGTTCGGAAACAGCATCTCCACGTCGTAGCGCGGAATGTCCTTGAACATCTTCAGGTAGATGTGGTCCGTCGAGACATAAGGCGGCAGCATCTTCCGGATCTTGCTCAGCTTCTTGCGCGCCTTTTGTTCGGTGATGCCGTGCTGCGCCATCAGTTCGCCGACGCGCACGTCCTCGGGCTTGAATTTCAGCGCCAGAAATAGCCGCTTGTAGATCGGCACCGTGTAGTAGATCCGCTTCAGATAGGCGCGCATGACGTCGCGCTTCGAGCGATGCTGGATGTCCTCGCCGCGGAAGAAAATCAGCTTGACATCGAATTCGCTGAAATCCACCTCGACATGCACGCCGTCCGGCGAGGCGTTGGAAAGAACCTCCTCCAGCCCCTCATTCGTCAATTCGTGGTAGTTGGCGCCCGTGATCAGCGCCTGCAGCCGGTCGCTGAATACGCGGCGCTGCTCCGCCCTCTGCTCGCCGTTGAGTTCGTACTGGTTGACGGTCTCGTCGTCGGGATTGAAAGGGTCGTAGATGTCGCTGAGCTCGTTCAACATGACCGCCGATCTGTGCTGACGCAGGCAGCCGATCTTGTGAAACACCCTGCCCGCCAGCGCCTGCTCTTCCTCGCCGCGCCAGTATTCCGGCACCAGCAGCGCGTCGATGACGTCTGTCCGCGACACGGGGATGAATTTCTGTGGCTCGGTTGGCTCGCCGGGATCGGGCACGGCTTCCCCGGAATCGGGCACGGGTACCGGCGCGGCGTCGTTCATGGAGGCGTCTCCCAAACTCTTTACTTTCGGCTAGGCAGGAATCGTGAAGCCTGTGAGGATCAGTCCGACATGCGGAGGCGATAATATGCCGAAATGTGGCAAACAGAAAGCATTCTGGCCGCGGCTCATGCCCGCGCCACGAAAGAGGCGGCGACGCGCTTGCGCCCGGACTTTTCGAATTCGATCGTGAGCTTGTCGCCATCGACCTCGGTGATGCGGCCGTAGCCGAACTTGTCATGGAAAATGCGGCAGCCGGCCTCGAAATCCGCCGCGGCGGAACGCCCTCCCGCCACGATTTCGCCATCAATCACCGGACCAGGGGCACGCCGGGCCCTCTCGGCCTCCTGCGCCTGACGGTAGGCCGCCGCGCGCTGCCAGCCGGGGCTGGAGTAGCCGCCCGTCATCGGCGGTTCGCGGAAGCCGGCTGCGGCCGTGGGCGCGTAAGCGTAGGAGGCCATGGACGGCGCTTCCTGGATGACCTCGACATGCGTTTCGGGAAGTTCGTCCACGAAGCGCGACGGCATGGCGCTCTGCCACATGCCATGCACGCGGCGGTTCTGGGTGAAGGAAATGCAGGCCCGCTTGCGCGCCCGCGTGATGCCGACATAGGCGAGGCGGCGCTCCTCCTCCAGGCCCGCCTGGCCGCTCTCGTCGAGTGCGCGCTGATGCGGGAACAGCCCTTCCTCCCAGCCGGGCAGGAACACGGTGTCGAACTCCAGACCCTTGGCGCCGTGCAGCGTCATCAGGCTGACGCGGTCGCCGTCGGCGTCCTGCTCGGCGTCCATGACCAGCGAGACGTGCTCCAGGAACGCGCCCATGCTGTCGAACTCGTCCATGAAGCGGATGAGTTCCTTGAGGTTTTCGAGCCGCGCCGGGGCCTGCGGCGTCTTGTCGGCCTGCCACATGGCCGTGTAGCCGGACTCGTCCAGCACCAGTTCGGCGACCTCGGTGTGGCGCATGGTGGCGAGCAGCCCGCGCCAGCGGTCGAACGACGCGATGAGGGCGGCCAGCGGCTTGCGCGCCCGGGGCGTCAGATCGTCCGTAGCCACGAGCGCACGCGCCGCCTCGACGAGCGGCAGGCCGCTGGCACGGGCATGCGCATGAATGGTGCGCACAGCCGCCTCGCCCAGGCCGCGCTTCGGCACATTGACGATGCGCTCGAATTTCAGGTCGTTCGACGGGTTGAGCGTGACGTCCAGGTAGGCGATGGCGTCCTTGATTTCCTGCCGCTCGTAGAAGCGGGGACCGCCGATGACGCGATAGGGCAGCCCCAGCGTGATGAAACGGTCCTCGAAGGCGCGCATTTGGAAGCTGGCGCGCACCAGGATCGCCATCTCATTATAACTGTGGCCCTGGCGGTGCAGGCCCTCGATGTCCTCGGCGATGGAGCGCGCCTCGGCCTCGTCGTCCCACATGCTGCGGAGCGTGACCTTGTCGCCCGCCTCGTCATCGGTATGCAGCGTCTTGCCGAGGCGGCTGCGATTATGGGCGATGAGGCCCGACGCCGCGCCGAGGATATGGCCGGTCGAGCGGTAGTTGCGCTCCAGCCGGATCACCTTCG
>JBNKDX010000033.1:0-11558 GCA_050288485.1 Rhodomicrobiaceae bacterium
AACGGCGACTTTCAGCCGTTTGGCGAGGCCATCGGCAAGGGCTCGCGCCGTCACGTCGGCGGCGCTGCCGGCGCCGAAGCTGACGGAAATCTCGATCGGGTTCTTAGGATAATCCCCGGCCTGCGCGGACGAAACCGCGGCGCCCGCCGCCAGAATCCCGGCCAGCGCAGCCGTGGCCTTGAACAAAGCTTTCATACTGATACTCCCGCTTAAGTGCGTTGACGTAATCCCGTATACAGTGCGGCGCGTAACACGCGATCAAGGCAAAAGATCGGCAGCGCGGAAACACGCCAAGTATTACAGCGCGCTTTTGAGGTAGATCAAAAGCTAAAGCGCAATTTTCACCTTGCCATAGGAAATAGCCCTCCTCTCCAAGGGAGAGGTAAGCATCCCAAGGCCAGGTAGTCTTCAGACTATACCTAAAATACCGTTCCCCTGTTGCCCTTTTTGTTGCGCCGCCGCACTCGCGGTCCGGCGTGTCCCGGCTTCAGCCCCTCAATCCCGGTTTCACCACCACCTTGATGGCGTCGTCCACGCGGTCCCGCGCGTAGCGCAGCGCCTCCAGCAGTTCGGACAACGGGAAAGTATGCGTGTGCACCTTGCGCGCATCGAAACGCTTCTGACGCATGAACGCCTCGGCGCGGTGCGAGGCGCTCTTCCCCTCGCCGCGGATGCCATAGAGATAGATGTTGTTGCGCACGAGATAGGCGATATCGACCGTCACCGGCTGTTTCGGAAAAGCAGCGAGGCAGATTTTGCCGCCACGACTCACCATTCGCGCCGCTTCGTTGACGGCGTTCGCCGCGCCCGAGCATTCGACGACGTAATCGACGCCCTTGCCGCCGTTGAGCCGGCGCACGGCTTCCACCGCATCCTCTTTCGTGACGTTGACAACGTGGTCGGCGCCCAGCTCCTTGCCGATCGCCAGCCGGTTATCGCGCGTGCCGGTGAGGATCAGGGGGTGTGCGCCTAGCGCCTTGGCCACGCCTACGCCCAGAAGCCCGATCGGGCCCGGCCCAGTGATCACGACGCTCTCGCCCGCGATCAGGCCGCCGAGTTCCGTGAGGCCATACATCGCCGTGCCCGCGGTGACGACGAGCGTCGCCTCCTCGTCGCTCATGTCGTCGGCGATCGGGATCAGCGTGTTGACGTGGTTGACGGCGTATTCGCAAAAGCCGCCGTCGGTGGTGAAGCCGTTGGCGCGGTGGCCCTTGTCGCGTTCGCCGTAATTCAGCCCGTAATTGTGGCAGGCGGTATAGAGACCCTCACGGCAGCGCTTGCACTGGCCGCAGCCATTGTGCACCTCGACCGCCACGCGCTGGCCGATGCGGAATTCATCGACGCCCGGTCCCAGCGCGACGACCGTGCCTACATATTCGTGGCCGATGATGAAATCCTTGTTGAACGGCAGTTCGCCATCGACGAGGGCGGGGACGCCATGGGCGATGATCTCAAGATCGGTCGCGCAGATGGCGATGGCGTCGATACGCAGCAGCGCCTCGGCGCGCCCGGGAACGGGCACCGCCTTCCGCGCTGGGCGGATCTCGCCCGGACCGCCGACGACCCAGGCATCCATCATTTCAGGGACAGGATAATCCCCGCTCGTTTTCACACCTGCCGGTGCATGCATCGAAGAACTCCCCGGCACTCAGCCGCCAAACCGCCCGAACACGGCGCACCAGACCATCAGCCGTCGCCCATTTCCGCCGACAACTCGCGCGCGGCGGCGACCACTTCCCGGCACAGCATGGCGAGATGGTCCTTCGTCGCCCGCATCGCCGGAGCGGACACGCTGATCGCCCCGATCACCCCGCCCGAATGATCCCGGACCGCCACCGCAAAGCCAATGACGCCGGGCTGGAACTCCTCCCGCTCCATGGCGAAACCGCTGCGCCGCACGATCCGCAGGGCTTCGATGAGATCCTCGATGTCCGTCATGGTGGCGGGCGTGAACCGCGCCATTCCCCCGGCCGCAGCAATGCGGCGAATTTCGGCCTCGGGCAGCCAGGCCAGCATGGCCTTGCCGGGCGCTGTGGCGTGCACGGCGTTCGATACGCCGAGACCGCCGGCATCGACGCGGACCGCATGCGTGCTTTCCCGCTTCATCAGCGTCACGACATGATCGCCCTGGAGCACGGTCAGATGCACGGTTTCCGCGGTCACCCGGCTCAGCCGCTCGACATAGGGTCCGGCGCGGTGCGGCAGGCTCATCTGCTGACATGCGTGGCTGAGATGTAGAATCCGCGCACCAAGCGCATAGTTGCGCCCAGTCTTGACCTTGGCGGCGTAACCGCGGGCGACCAGCGTGGACAGCAGATGGTGACAGGTCGAGACGTTCAGGCCCGCGCTCTGAGCCAGTTCCGTAAGCGCGCACTCCCCGCCTTTGGCGGCGATCGTCTCCAAAATCGTCAGTGCGCGGCCGACGGACTGGATGCCGCCCTGCTCTCGACCGGCGGCGCCACTGTGTCGCGGGGTCGCACCTCGCCCTGCCGCGATGTCGGCATTTACCATACTTTAGATCCTGGACCCCGCGCGCGCTCTGTGGCTATATGCGTTAAGAAAGATTGCCAACAGTCGGAAAGTCAAGGATGTTCTGAGAGTGCGATAAGTATTTTCACATAGTGAAAATACGAGATCGAGACGAGGGCAGGGATAAAGCGGCGCAACTTGAAATCCGTGGGCGAGGGCATGGCGAGGTAATAATCGCCCGCGAAAAAAACAATTTCCATTCAATTGTAAGGTGAGAAACTCTTGTTGCTCCCAAAGGATTTTTATTGCCAAAAGGAGAGTAAATCAGAATTTGACTGATTTATGTAATTTTTTATTATATTTAACTTCGTATTTATCGAAAATGCCACATTCTCCGCTCAATGTGCCCTGCCTGGGTACTCACGTACCATACGTTCCCTGCTCACCGGGTCGGAGATAACGCCGCCCGGCAATGGCTATTGTCCCGATGGAGACGGATTGATGCGAAAACCCCTCATTGCAGCGGCGATATCCACCGCCGTCCTGTTCACTTACCTCTCTGCGGGCCATTCGCAGACCGCACCCGGCGCCGCCTCACAGCAAGCCGCGGCGGGCGCCCCGGCCATTCAGGTTGCGGTCAATCAGGCCCTGCCCGCGGGAGCGCGGTCGACAGCCGCCTCGGAGGGCGAGACCGGCAAAGTCGAGCAGCTCAACAAGTGGACGATCAACATCCTCGGTGGGCAGACCGAAGGAAGCTTCCACCGCTTTGCCGCTCAGCTCGCCAAGGCGCTGGACGACCGCAAGACCTTGCGCGTCCTGCCGATCGTCTCTTACGGCGCCGTGGGCAATGTCGAAGACCTTTTGTACCTGAAGGGCATGGACATCGCCATCACCAACGCGGACGTGCTCTATGAATTCAAGAAGAAGCGCAATATCAGCAATATCGAGAAGCGCATCAATTACATTTCACAGCTTTATGTCAGCGAGGTTCATGTTTTCGCCGGACCGGAAATCAAGACCCTGCAGGATCTGGACGGAAAGGTCGTCAGTCTCGGCGCGAAAGGCGCCGGGCAGAACATAACGGCCCGCATCGTTCTCGGCCGTCTCGGCATTCACCCCAAATTTATCAATGGCAACAGCGCGGACCACATTCAGAAACTGCAGAACGGCGAAGTCGCCGCAGTGTTCCATAACGGCGGGAAGCCCAACGGTCTCTTCGCCAGGCTCAAGCCCCAACCCGGCTTCCACTTCGTGCCAATCCCCTTCGATAACAGGATCGCCGACTATTATGTGCCGTCATCCTTCACATCCAAGGATTACCCCGATCTCGTAAGGGAAGGCGAGACCATCGATACGCTCGGCATCCCCACCCTCCTCGCCGTCTACAACTGGCCGGCGGGAACGGACCGCTATCGCAAGGTGCGGCGCTTCATCGAGTACTATTTCAAATATTTCGACAAGCTGAAGAAGCCGCCTTTCGATCCGAAGTGGAAGGACATCAATCTCGCCGCCAAGGTTCCGGGATGGGAGCGCTACTCGGTCTCCAGTGAAATGCTGGCCAAGTATTCGCCGGCCACGGCGAAAAAACGCCAGACGGAAGGGGACGGCGGAACTTACACATCGAGCGGCCAGCGGCTCACTCCCGAGCAGGAACGCCTGTTCCGCGAGTTTCTTGAAAGCCGGAAACGGCAGCAGCAAAGGTGAGCGGTATGGCTGGCGCAGCGTTCGCGCGAGGACAGCGGACGCCGCGCCTGTCATCCAGCCTGCTGCCGTATCCCAAGCGCTCGATCCCGTACGGAAGCCGCGAGCATGTGGAGAGAAATGCAGCAAAAAAGGAGGCTCGCCGAGTGGTCCGGGCGAACGCCTGCCTACCGGGCGTTGAAACCAGAACACGAACAGCAGAGGAAGGTCGTATGAGCACGCTACACAGGAGCGCGGTAACGCTGTGCGCGTTGCCGATGCAGATCGCGGTCTGCTTGCTGATTTTCCTGGCGCCGTGGTCAGGCGCCGCCGCGCAGAGGCTGATCATCAGCGCGCCCAGCGTCATCGAAGTGGAACCCTCGACCGAGACGCCCCTGCCCATCCGCGTGCTGCCCGAGAACGCCGTCCCGAGGCGGGCCATGCTGCTGATACACGGCCTGCCGGCGACGGTCGCGCTCTCGGAGGGCCGTCTCTTCGATTCCGGCGTGTGGGCCATCCGCGTTGCCGATCTGCCCCGGCTCAGGCTCGCTTCTCCTGCCGAGGCCGGTTCCAGAAGCCTCCTCACGCTTTCGGCCATGAGTCTCGACGGCTCGGTCCTTGCCAAGGCGACGGCCTCACTGGTCGTCGTGACGCCGCGGCCGGCCGTGGCTGAGGCAAGGCGGACGGCGCCGAACACCCGGCCCACCGTGGTGGTCATCACCCCGAAGCCCGAGGAGACGCCGCGCGCGGCGGAACCGGCCAGGAAAACGCTTGTCAGGAAGGCCCTGACGCCCGAAGAGATGAAGCGCGTCGACATGTACATGAGCAAGGCGGCGGAAAACTGGAAGAACGCCAATGTCAACGTCGCACGCTTGTTCTACAAGCGCGCCGCCGATCTGGGCTGGCCCCCTGCCGCTCTGGCGCTTGGCTCTACTTATGACGCGGCGGAACTGGAGAGCGTGGGCGCTATTGGCGGCATCCAGCCGAACGCCGAACTCGCCATCCACTGGTACAAGAAAGCCCAGGAACTGGGCGCTCCCGAGGCGGAGAACCGGCTCTCGCGGCTCAGCTCCCGCTGAGACGGTTGCCGGAGACCTGACAAGCCGCATGTTGCGGGACTTCCGGGGTGACGGCGTGTCGTCTCCTGGGAAGGCAGGCTAAAAGATATTCAGCGCCAGCCGCGCCTCCTCCGACATTCTCGATTGATCCCAGGGTGGATCGAACACCAGCCTGATCAGGACCGTTTCCACCCCGTCGACGGCCTCGACCGCTTTCTCCACCCAGCCCATGATCTCGCCCGCCACCGGACAGCCGGGCGCGGTCAGCGTCATGTCGATCTCGATACGGTTCGGCTCCGGTATTTCGATGCGGTAGATCAGGCCAAGATCGTAGATGTTGAGCGGGATTTCCGGGTCATAAACCGTCTTCAGCGCGCCGACGATGTTCTGCGCCATGCGCTCCAGTTCTTCGTGGGTGAGGGCCGTCTCGTGCCTGGCCGCGGCCTTCACGACTTCCAGCGTGTGCGCGCAAGGCTCCGGCACCGTGTGCTCGGGGGTCTTGTCGAAATCGAAAAAGTCCTTGTTCATGGCTGCCTCACGCAAAAAAACCCTGGGCCTTGATCAAGGCTTCGGCCAGCGCGTCCACCTCTTCCCTCGTGTTGTACATCGCAAACGACGCCCGGCAGGTCGATGTCACGCCATAGCGCGCCAGCAGCGGCTCGGCGCAATGCGTCCCCGCCCTGACCGCGATGCCGGAGCGGTCGAGAATGGTGGCCACGTCGTGCGCGTGCGCGCCTTCGAGGGCGAAGGAGACAATGGCGCCCTTGCCCGGCGCGGTGCCGAAAATCCGCAAGGAATTCATAGCACTGAGGCGCTCCTGTGCATAGGCCCGCAAACCCTCCTCATGCGCGGCGATGGCCTCGCGGCCCACGGCCATCATGTATTCGAGTGCAGCGGTCAGTCCGGCGGCCTCGGCAATGGGCGGCGTCCCGGCCTCGAAACGGTGCGGCGGCATCCCGTAGGTGACGTTATCCTCGGTGACGCTGGCGATCATCTCGCCGCCGCCCTGATAGGGGGGCATCGCCTCCAGGTGCTCGCGCTTGCCGTAAAGCGCGCCGATGCCCGACGGCCCGTAAAGCTTGTGGCCGGTGATGGCGTAGAAATCGCAATCGAGGTCCTGCACATCCACGGGCAGATGAACGGCGCCCTGGCTGCCATCGACGAGCACGGGGATGCCACGCTCATGGGCAATTTTCACCACCTCCTTCACCGGCACGGCCGTGCCCAGCACGTTCGACATGTGGGTGATGGCCACGATCTTCGTGCGCGGCGTGAGCGTGCGCTCGAACGCCTCCAGGCTGAAGCTGCCGTCTTCGTTGAGCGGCGCCCACTTGATCACCGCGCCGCGCCGCTCGCGGTGGAAATGCCACGGCACGATGTTGGAGTGATGCTCCATGATCGAGAGAACGATCTCGTCGCCCTCGCCCAGCACCATGCCGCCGAAAGACTGCGCCGCCAGATTGATGGCCTCGGTCGCGTTCTTGGTGAAGATGATTTCTTCCTCGTGGCGGGCGTTGAGGAAGCGGGCGACGGTCTTGCGCGCCTTTTCGTAATTGTCGGTGGCGGCGTTGGAGAGGAAATGCAGGCCGCGATGGACGTTGGCGTATTCCTCGGCGTAAGCGCGATGGATCGCGTCAAGCACCGCCTGCGGCTTTTGCGCTGACGCCGCATTGTCGAGATAGACGAGCGGCTTGCCGTAGACCTGCCGCGCCAGGATCGGGAAATCCCGGCGGATCGCCGTCACGTCGTAGTCTTGCGCCGTATGCTTCACCGGTACTGAGCTTCCGTCTGCGGACATCAACCTCTCCTAAAGCGCTTCCGCGGGACGGCGCGCCGCCAGCCACCCGCGCAACCCCGCGGGCATGATGAACACATGCGCGTACCCGAAACGCCCTGCCTTCCGCGCCGCATAGCGGCTCGCCGCGCAGTCGAAGTCGGAACAGTAGAATACCAGCGTCGTACTCTTGTCCTCGGGCAGGTCCGCCTCCCTGTATTCGCCGGGATCGAGGTTGATCGCCCCCGGCAGATGACCGCTCGCCCAGCGGCGGCGCGGGTTGACGTCGATCAGCACGGCGTTCCTCCGCGCCATCAGTTCAGCCACTTCATCGACCGACAGTTCAGGACAGCTTTCTGCTTGCGCCATGGAAATTGCCTCCGCTCGGGCCGCGTCAGCCCGTCAGCCAGCGCGCCACGCGCGCCGTTAATGCCTCACGCACACGCTCGTCCTCTATGTGGTCGGTGATTTCCCCGACAAAGGCAAGAATTAGCAACGCCCTGGCTTCATCGGCTGCAATTCCGCGCGAGCGGAGATAGAACAGCGCGTCCTCGTCCAACTCGCCCGACGTGGCGCCGTGGCCGCATTTCACGTCGTCGGCGTAGATTTCCAGCTCCGGCTTGGCGTCGAACTCGGCGGTTTCCGACAGGAGCAGGCCGTTGGCGAGTTGATGGCCGTCGGTCTTCTGCGCGCCCGGCTGCACGATGACCTTGCCCTGGAAGACGCCTCGCGCCTCGCCGCCGAGCACCGCGCGCACGAATTCGCGGCTCTCGCAGGCGGGAGCGGCATGTTCGACGGTGAGCGTGAAATCGCCGTGCTCGCGGCCCTTGAGCAGCATGGCGCCGTTGAAATGGGCGCGACCGCCGCTCGCGGTGAATGTGATATTGGCCTCGTAGCGGGTCAGCGCGCCGCCCTCGACGAGGTGCACGGCATCATATTCCGCGCCATGCAGGAGGCTGACGGCGCCGCTGCCAAGTCGCGAGCCTGCGCCGCCGCGAACGAGCCGCAGATGCTTCACTTTCGCGCCGCGTCCGATGGTCAAGCGGCTGCTGCTGAAACTCTGGTGCGCACCCGTGGAGATGTGGCTCTCGATCAGCGTGAGTTCTGCGTCGTCAAGGACGGCGATCGTGTCTCGCGCCGCATAGAGCGCCGCTTCGCCGCCCGTGGCAAGGGACACGATATGCAGCGGCTTGTCGAGCTTCGCGCCGCTTTGAACGGAGATCGACACCCCGCCCGTGGCGAAGGCGGTGCTGATAGCGTCGATGAACTGCCCGCCGGACGCTGGCGTGGCGTCGAAACCTTGGGCGACCGTCTCCGGATTGGCGAGATCTTCCGCCAGCGTGGTGAACACGACGCCCGGCGCATTCCGGATGCTCGACCGTGCAACATCGAACCGGCCATTGACGAAGACCGCCGTGTAGGCGTCCGCCAGCGCGCCGCCGAGTGTGAAATCGGCAAGCGCCCGGACCTCCGCCTCACTCACCGCCGGGGGCGGAAAATCGGACACGAGCGAGCGCAGATCGGTGAATTTCCACGCCTCGATGCGCCGGTGCGGCATGCCGAGCGCAACCGCCGCCTCCAGCGCCGCCTCGCGCCACGCCCTCACTTCGGCGGACGATGCGCCGGGCAGACGATCCGCCACATCCCGGTAATGCCCGGCCAGCCGCGCCACGGCGTCCTTCGGACGCGCCGCTGCTGCCTGCGAAGTTGCGGTCTGCGTTTCCATGGGCGCCTCGCTCATGCGGCATCCGCGCCGTATTCGGCGTAACCCGATTTCTCTAGTTCCAGCGCCAGGTCCTTATCGCCCGAGCGCACGATCCGTCCGCCCGCCATCACATGAACCTTGTCCGGCACGATGTAGTTCAGGAGCCGCTGATAATGCGTGATCAGCAGAAACGCCCGGTCGGCTGAGCGCAGCCGGTTCACGCCGTCAGACACCACGCGCACCGCGTCGATGTCCAGGCCGCTGTCGGTCTCGTCCAGAACGCAGAGCGTCGGCTCGAAGACGGACATCTGCAGCGTCTCCAGCCGCTTCTTCTCGCCGCCCGAGAAACCGACATTGAGCGGCCGCTTCAGCATGTCCATGGAAATGCCGAGCGCGCCCGCCTTCTCCTTCACCAGCCGCATGAAATCGGGGGTGGTGATCTCCGCCTCCCCGCGGCCCTTGCGCTGCGCGTTCAGAGCAGTGCGCAGGAAGGTGAGCGAGGCGACGCCGGGGATTTCGATAGGGTACTGAAAGGCGAGAAACACGCCCGCGCGCGCCCGCTCGTCCGGCTCCATGTCGAGGAGGTTCTGGCCGTTCCAGGTAGCGGAGCCTTCGGTCACTTCATAACCGGGCTTGCCCGCAAGGATATAGGACAGCGTGGACTTTCCGGTGCCGTTCGGCCCCATGATGGCATGCACTTCGCCCTTGGGCACCGTCAGATCGAGACCGCGAAGGATTTGCCTGTCGCCCGTCCCGGCGTGGAGATTTTTGATTTCAAGCATTAATGTTCTCTAAGTCCTCATGCCTCGGTCGGCTGAAATTCGGCAATGACCTCTATCAGGCCCAAGATGTTCCGGTTGAACTCCGGCAGTCTTTCCGCCGGTATCCAGTATTCCTCATGCTGACGTCCGCCGACAATCTGGCGCTCGAATTGCGCGAGGAACGCGGAATCCACCTTGAAGCGCGTCACGTATCCTCGCCGCGAACCAGTTTTCGTATTCCAGTCGCGAGCGATCTGCACCGCGTAAGCCTCGTTCGTCACGGGATAGAAGATCGGCTGCTCAGGCAGGCGTGGCGGGAAGGCCCGGTACCCGCTTTCCGCAATCAGCTCCAATTCTTCTGCGCCCACAGGACGGTAAAGCGTCTCGCAATCCATCATCCCACCGACCCGTCAAGCGAAATGCCGATCAGCTTCTGCGTCTCGGCGAGGAACTCCATCGGCAATTGCTGGAGCACGTCGCGGACGAAACCGTTGACGATCAGCGCCACCGCCTCTTCCGCCGACAGCCCGCGCGACATCGCGTAAAAGAGCTGCTCGTCCGATATCTTCGATGTCGTCGCTTCGTGCTCGAACTGCGCGCTCGCGTTTTTCGCCTCCAGATAGGGCACGGTGTGGGCGCCGCATTTGTCTCCGATCAGGAGGCTGTCGCACTGCGTGAAATTGCGCGCGCCCGCCGCCTTGCGGTGCGCCGAGACCAGTCCGCGATAGGTGTTCTGCGAATGCCCCGCCGAGATGCCCTTCGAAATGATGCGGCTGGAGGTGTTGCGCCCGAGATGGATCATCTTCGTGCCGCTGTCCACCTGCTGCCAGCCATTCGATATCGCGATGGAGTAGAACTCGCCACGGCTGCCGTCGCCGCGCAGCACGCAACTCGGATATTTCCAGGTGATGGCCGAGCCAGTCTCGACCTGGGTCCAGGAAATCTTCGCGTTCCGGCCCCGGCAATCGCCGCGCTTGGTGACGAAATTGAAAATGCCGCCCTTGCCCTCCTTGTCGCCCGGATACCAGTTCTGCACCGTCGAATACTTGATCTCGGCATCATCGAGCGCCACCAGTTCGACGACCGCCGCATGAAGCTGGTTCTCGTCGCGCTGCGGCGCCGTGCACCCTTCGAGATAGCTGACGTAGGAGCCCTTGTCGGCGATGATCAGTGTCCGCTCAAACTGGCCGGTCTGCCTCTCGTTGATACGGAAATAGGTGGACAACTCCATCGGGCAGCGCACGCCTTCGGGCACATAGACGAAGGAACCGTCGGAAAACACAGCGGAATTCAGCGTGGCGTAAAAATTATCCGAGGTGGGGACGACCGAGCCGAGATATTTGCGCACCAGCTCGGGATAATCGCGCACCGCCTCCGAGATCGGGCAGAAAATGACGCCCGCTTTCTTCAGTTCCGCCTTGAAAGTGGTCACCACGGACACGCTGTCGAACACGGCGTCCACCGCCACCTTCGCGCCCTGCACGCCCGCGAGCAGCTCCTGCTCCTTCAGCGGAATGCCGAGGCGCTCATAGGTACGGAGCAATTCCGGATCGACCTCCTCCAGGCTCTTTGGCCCTTCGGCCGCTTTCGGCGCGGCGTAATAATACAGATCCTGGAAGTCGATCCTCGGGTAATGCACCTTCGCCCAGGTGGGTTCGGTCATCGTCAGCCAGCGGCGGAACGCCTCCAGCCGCCATGTCAGAAGCCACTCCGGCTCACCCTTCTTGGCCGAGATGAAGCGGACGATATCCTCGTTCAGCCCCTTCGGCGCCTTCTCCGACTCGATATCGGTGGTGAAGCCGTATTTGTATTTATCGACGTCGATCTCACTGACGCGGGCGGCCGTCTCGGTATCCGTGCTCATTCACTCCTCCTCATCAGGCCGCTGCACGGCGCGCGGTAAACCTGCCATAGACCGCCTTCCAGGCATCGAGAAAGCGCTCTACATCCGAGGCCGCCGTATTCCACCCCAGGCTGATGCGGATGGCGGCCTTTCCAAGGTCGGGGACGACGCCCATGGCGTCAAGCACATGGCTGCGCTCTACCTTACCCGACGAGCACGCCGACCCGGCGCTGACGGCCACGCCCGCCAGATCGAGGGCGATAACCAG
>JBNKDX010000034.1:0-11422 GCA_050288485.1 Rhodomicrobiaceae bacterium
CATTTTACGAACTTGCTGCGGGCTGCACTAGAATCAACAACTTGCTAGTACGCCTTATCCGCGGGAAGTCCTGATGAGCGCTCGCGGCAAGTGGGTCAGGACTTCCCGCGGGGCGTACTAGCCGCCGTCAAATATCGAGCCGGAACAGCCGCCGCCAGCGGCGGCTTTCAGCTTTCGCGGTCGCGTCACGGCATCGCGCTGGCTGCGCCGTCAGGGCCCGCAGCGGCGCGGCCGGTAAAACCGGCCCTTCTGATACTCGTACATCCGGTAGTAATAATAGTCGGTACCCGGCATCGGTGCGCCGTGGGTGATGAGTTCCCACATTTCGCGCATGCCGATATTCGAGCGCGGGTGACTGTAGGGTGCGCGCTGACGGCAGGGCTGCTGCTCGGGCGGCGGCGGGACGCAATCACGGCCGCGGCAGGCGCCGGCGCGGATGATGGCGCCGTCATGCGCGGCCACGGCGTCATGCCGCGGCGACAGCCCCGGCGCGTAAGCCTGTGCCGGTGCTGCAAGCGTCTCCGCGCCCATCAGGCAGCAGAACGCAGCCGCGAGCCGCCAACTCCCCGCCACAGCATCAGCCGGATAGCGCTTCATGGCCAGTCCCCATCACACTCGCACCAATTGAGGATTTGCGCATCAAGCCCCTTTAACGGCGCGGCCTGACACGCTAAATCATCGCATATCTATGCCAACGATCGCAAACAACCGGTTAACGGTGGTGCGATCGTGTTTCAAGACGGGACGGGCCGCCGCCGCAACTGACGGCGCGGCGCCGCACCTCACCAGTTCAAGGGCAACGCCATGTCTGTTCAATCTCCGGTCCGGCGGCTGACCGCACCTGCCATCCGCGCCCGCAAGGGCGGCGAGCCGATCGTTTCGCTGACGGCCTATCACGCGCACACCGCGCGCATCATCGACCCGCATGTCGATTTCCTCCTCGTCGGCGACTCGCTCGGCATGGTGATGCACGGCTATGAAACCACGGTTCCGGTTCCGCTCGACCTCATGATCATGCACGGCGCGGCCGTTGTCCGCGGCTCGTCCAGGGCGCTCGTGGTGGTGGACATGCCATTCGGCTCATACGAGGAGAGCCCGGCGGTGGCCTTCCGCAACGCTGCTCGCGTTCTCAAGGAAACGGGCTGCGGCGCAATCAAGCTCGAAGGCGGCGCGCGCATGGCCGACACCATCCGGTACCTCACCGAGCGCGGCATTCCGGTGATGGCGCATATCGGCCTGACCCCGCAGTCCATCAACGTCATGGGCGGCTTCAAGACGCAGGGACGGCGGCGCGGGGAGTGGGCCGCGATCGAGGCCGACGCTGCAGCCGTCGCGGAGGCGGGCGCCTTCGCCGTGGTGCTGGAGGGCATGGCGGAACTGCTCGCGGCCCGCATCACGAAGATGATCCCGATCCCTACCATCGGCATCGGCGCCTCGGCCTCATGCGACGGCCAGATCCTGGTGCTGGAGGACATGCTCGGCCTTTCGCCGCGCGTGCCGAAATTCGTGAAGAAATACGGTGACCTGGGCTCGGCGATCGAGAATGCGGTAAAGAACTACGCCGACGAGGTGCGCGCCCGCTCGTTCCCCGGTCTCGACCACGTCTACGCCATGCGGGACGACGACACGACCGGCGGCGGCGCCCAACCTTCGGCGAAAGCCACGAAAAAGTCCAAAATCAGCGGCAAGTGAGCCGGATTCTGTAAAACTGGGGAATTTTCCCCCTGGTGCGGGCTAGGTTTCGCCGCGCGGCGGCGGGAAAGCTGGCGCTGGAGCCGCCGCCGATATAAGAGTACCGGGAGAAACCACGAAGCGTATTGCCCGGAAAGCCGGAGAACGACATGAGCAACGACGATATTTTCCGCGAAGTCGATGAAGACCTCCGGCGCGAGGAACTCGCCAAGCTGTGGGACAAATACGGCGTATTCGCCATCATTGGCGCGCTGTGCATCATCCTGGCGGTCGGCGGCTTCAAGGCATACAACTGGTGGGAGGCGAAGCGGAGCGCGGAAACCGGCACGGCGTTCCATCAGGCCGTCGAACTCGCCGCGACGAACAAGAACGCCGAAGCGCTGACCGCCCTCGGGTCTCTGGCCAAGACGGCGCCCGGAGGCTACCGGACGCTTGCCGCTCTTCAAGCCGCCACCCTCCACGTCAAGGAGGGCCGGAAGAAGGAAGCGGTCGCCGAGTTCGACAGGATCGCCGCCGGCGACGGTGACGCCACGCTGAGGGATTTCGCGCGCCTTCAGGCTGCCGCCCTGCTTCTCGACGATGCGGACGCCGGTGAGATCAGCCATCGTCTCGAAGGACTTAATACGGACACTAATCCGTGGCGTTATTCTGCGAAGGAGTTGTTGGGACTCGCGGCATTCCGCTCTGGCAACGCGGCCGAATCGGAGAAACTGTTCGGCCAGATCCTGCGCGATCCCTTTGCCCCGGCCGAGCTCCGCAAGCGTGCGCAGATCATGCTTGCCCTTCTCGTGAAAGCGCCGGAAGCGGGTAAAGCCGGGGCCAAAGGCGCCGCAACGCAATAGAAGGTGACCGATGCACGGCCAACGTCGTTCAAGTTTCTTGACAGGGCTGACACTTGCCGCGGCGGCCCTCAGCCTGGCGGGATGCGAGGCTGCCGGTCTGAGCGCGCCGTCCATGCCCTCCATACCGGGCGTATCCAGCCTGTTCGGCAAGGAGCCGCCGCCCCCGATGCCCGGGCACCGCATTTCGGTGCTGTCGTCGTCGGAAACCACCGGGGCTACCGCGGTGGTCGAAGCGAAGGAACCGGTTCTCATCCCGGCGCCGCACGCCAACGACTCCTGGAGCCAGCCGGGCGGCGTGGCCAGCAATTCGCCCGGCCATCTGGCCTTCTCGGGCGCGGGCAGGCGGCTATGGCGCGGCGACGCCGGCACGGGATCGAGTTCGAGCGGGCGCATCACCGCAATTCCGATCGTGTATGACGGCAAGGTCTTCACGCTCGACCGCGAAGGCCTCGTCACCGCATTTTCCATGAATGGCGGCGAACTCTGGCATATCAGCCTGAAGCCCGAGGATGAGAAGGCCAGCTCCGGCTATGGCGGCGGCCTCGCCGCGGAAAGCGGCAGAATTTACGCGGCGAGCGGTTTTGGCACGGTCTCCGCGTTGAGCACGTCCGGTAAGCCATTGTGGACGAAAAACCTCGGCGTGCCGATCCGCACCTCGCCAACGGCCTCGGGCGGCAAGGTCTTCATCGTCAACACCGAAAGCCAGCTCTTCGCGCTCGACGGCGCCGACGGCAGGGAGGTGTGGAGCGTGCGCGGCCTCCCCGAAGGCGCGGAAATCCTCACCAATGTCAGCCCGGCAGTGTCCGGCAACACGGTCGTCGTCTCCTTCTCCTCCGGTGAGGTGATGGCGATCGACGCCAATTCCGGCCAGCAGAAATGGGTGGATTCCTTGTCCGGCGGCGGCGCGGCCACGACCATCACGTCGATCGGCGAGGCCGCGCGGCCGGTCATCGACGGCAATATGGTGCTGGCCTCCAGCCAGTCGGGACGGCTCATAGCAACCGCCGTCGCATCCGGTGAACGCCTGTGGTCTCGCGACCTCCGCTCCGACCAGACGCCAGCCGTGGCTGGGGATTCCGTGTTCGTGGTCGATACGGGCGGGCGCCTCTACGCCCTCGCCCGCATGACCGGCAAGGTCCGCTGGGTCACGCCGCTGCCGGAAGCGCGTATGTGGACCGGACCCGCGCTCGCGGGCGGCAAGCTCTGGGTGATATCCAACAAGGGCCTGCTTGTGGGCGTGGACGCTGCGAGCGGCCAGATCGCGGCGAAGGCCGATATGGATACCCCGGTCTACATTCCGCCAGCCATCGCCAATGGCCGCATGTTCGTCCTGACCGACAAGGCGCGGCTCATCGCCATGAACTGAGCGGTTGGCACCACTTTGAAGCCATGGCGGGCCGGTTGCGGCCCGCTTGTGTTTTGGGCCAGCGTCTTTCTGTCGAGCCGCAGGCCGAACAAATGGGTGCCGGCAAGGGAGAAAACGGGCAGAATGCCCGGGGGCCGCGTGCTCCAGATGCCGATTCTCTCTACGCGATGTAACCATGACCTTTTCCCTCGTTATCGCCGGGCGGCCGAATGTCGGCAAATCGACCCTGTTCAATCGCCTCGCGGGCAGGCGCCTGGCGCTCGTCGACGACATGCCTGGCCTGACGCGCGACCGCAAGGAGGCCGAAGCCACCATCGGGCGGCGGACCGTTCGCCTCATCGACACCGCCGGGCTGGAGCAGGCCGAGCAGGGCTCCATTGCCGCGCGCATGCGCCAGCAGAGCGAAGCCGCCCTTGAGGAAGCCGACGTCATCCTGTTCCTGGTCGACGCCCGCGCCGGACTGACCCCCGCCGACGAGCAATTCGCCGATGTGGCGCGCGCCTCCGGCAAGCCCGTGGTGCTGGTCGCCAACAAATGCGAGGGGCGGGCGTCTGATCCGGGCTATTACGAGGCGTTCGAGCTTGGCCTGGGCGAGCCGGTCGCCATTTCGGCGGAGCACAATCAGGGCCTCGGCGACCTCTACGCGAGCATCAACAGTGCACTGAACGCACTTGGGGAAGGCGCTTGCCCGCTCGCTGAGGCGGAGGGGGACGCATCCGGCGAGGCGGACACCCGCCCGCTGCGCCTCGCCATCGTCGGACGCCCGAATGCGGGCAAGTCCACGCTCGTCAACAGCCTCCTCGGCGAGGAGCGCATGATCACCGGACCTGAACCGGGGCTGACCCGCGACTCCGTCGCCTCGGATTTCTCGTGGGGCGGGCGGGCCATCAAGCTGTCCGACACGGCGGGGCTGCGCCGCAAATCGCGCGTCGCCGAGCACGCCGAAAAGCTGGCGGTGGGTGACGCCCTCAACGCCATCCGCTTCGCCGAGGTCGTCGTGCTGCTCATCGAAGCTGACCGCGCGCTCGACAAGCAGGACCTGCAGATCGTCGATCTCGTCGAGCGCGAAGGCCGGGCGCTGGTGATCGGCATCAACAAGTGGGATCTCGTGGAGGATCGCGACCGGCGGCTGCGCGAATTGCGCGAAACCGTGGAGCGCACGCTGCCGCAGGTGAAGGGCGTGCCCGTGCTGCCCCTGAGCGCGCTGTCGGGCCGGGGGACGGACAAGCTGATGGCCGCGGTCCTCGAAGTCTACGACACCTGGAACCGCCGCATTCCGACCGCGGCGCTCAACCGCTGGTTCGCCGAGGCGCTTGAACGCCACGCGCCCCCCGCCGCCCGCGGACGCCGCATCAGGTTGCGCTACATCACCCAGCCGAACGCGCGTCCCCCGACCTTCATCGTCTTCTGCTCACGCCCCGAGGACCTGCCGGAAGCCTACACGCGCTATCTCGTCAATTCCCTGCGCGAGACGTTCGACATGCGGTCGGTGCCGATCCGGCTGCATCTGCGCAAAGGGAAGAACCCCTATGCGGAGGAGCGGTCATGACCACGGAAGTACTCTTCTACCAGCTCGATCATCATGCGCTCGACCGGGTGCTGCCCGGCCTCCTGGAGAAGACCCTCGATCGGGGCTGGCGGGCGGTGGTGCAGGCCGGGAGCCGCGAACGCGCGGAGGCGCTGGACGCGGCCCTGTGGACCTACGCCGAGGAGAGTTTTCTGCCGCACGGCATGGCGCGCGACGGCTTTCCGGAGGAGCAACCGGTGTTCCTGACCCATGAGGGCGGCAACCCCAACGGCGCCACGGTGCGCTTCCTCGTCGATGGCGCCGACGCACAGGAACTGGGCGGCTACGCGCGTATCGTCTATCTGTTCGACGGACGCGACGACGACGCCCGCGGGCGCGCCCGCGAGCAGTGGAAGCGCGCCAAATCGCAAGGCTTCGCTGTGACTTATTGGCAGCAGAACGAGCGCGGCCGGTGGGAAAAGAAGGCGTGAGGCGAGCGCCCGGCCCGGTTTCATGCTATGGAAAATATGGTGTTTCCGCCAATTTTTCCTGCCGGGGGGCAACCATGATCTGCCGCGTCACGTTATCGGGTCTGGCCCTGCTGATGGCCATTTCTCTGCATCCGGCTCATGCAGCGAACGCCGTCAACGGCCAGCGCCTTGTGCGCAAGCTGTGCACGAACTGCCATATCGTCGAACCGGGCGGGGCCAGCAACGAGGTGGTGGCCGGGGTGCCGAGCTTCATGGCGGCGGCGGCGAAGGAGGGGCAGAGCGCGGAGAAGATCGGCGCCTATATCCTCAACCCCCACCCGCCTATGCCGAAGGTGCAGCTCACCACGGCCGAACTCGCGGACATCGCCGCCTACATCATGTCGCTGAAGGCGAAGTGATCGCATCCCGCCGCTGACGTCAGCGGTGGCCGTGGGGATGGCGGTGGTGATGCCCTTCCCCTTCCTCGTGTTCATGGCTGTGCATCCCGCCGCCCGCCAGATCCGCCGGAATGACGTGCAGATGGCCGAAACGCACGCCCGGCTCGGCCAGAATGCGATTGGCGAGCGCCCGCACGTCGCGCAGATGGCCGGTGAGCACCGTGGTCTCCAGGCAGCTTTCCGGCCCGATATGCACATGCAGCGTCGAAAGGCTCAGGTCGTGATGTTCGTGCTGGGCGTCCATCAGCCGCATCCCCAGCATGCGCTCGTGGTGATCGTAGACATAGGTCAGCGCGGCCACGACGTGCTGGCTCTCGTCCGCGGCGACACTCTCGGCCTGCAGCCGCTCGCGGATCAGGTCGCGGAACGCCTCGGAGCGGTTGGTGTAGCCCTTCGCCTGGGTGAGGGCGTCGAAAGCGGCCAGCAGATCCTCGTCGAGCGAAATCGTTATGCGGTCAGCGCCCAATGCAAGCCTCCTTCAGTGATGCCGGTGCGGCCGCATTCAACGCCCGCCCGACCGCGCGCGCAAGCGGAGAAACCTGCAATCCTCAAGTCCGCGCCATTGCGCAGCGCGGGCATGGACTGAGGCTCGCCGGGACTTCCAGTCCGCATGTCTCCATCAACCCGGCATCGCTCAGCACCGCCGTTGCAGCCCCGTCCGTGGCGACCTCGCCCTGACGCAGGCAGATCGCGCGCGGCGCCAGCTCCAGCGCCAGTTCCAGATCGTGAGTGGCGATGATTTTCGTCTGTGGCAGGCCCTTCAGGAGACCGATGAGCTGGCGGCGCGACCTCGGGTCGAGACCGGCGGACGGCTCGTCGAGCAGCAGCACGGCGGGCTCCATGGCCAGAATCCCAGCAATGGCCACGCGGCGCTTTTCGCCGCCGGAGAGCCTGTGCGGCGGACGTGTGCGCAGATGCCACGCCCCCACCTGTTCCAGCGCAAGCCTGGCGCGCTGGCGGCATTCGTCTTCAGGCAGGCGCATATTCAGCGGGCCGAAGGCGACGTCGTCGAGCACGGTGGGCATGAAGAGCTGGTCGTCGGGGTCCTGGAAAACGGTTCCCGCGAGGCGTCTCACCTCCGGCAGCGTGCGGCTGGAAACGGCGACGCCGTTCAACCGCGCCCATCCGCCGCCGGGAACGAGCACGCCGCCAAGCAATTGCAGCAGCGTCGATTTTCCGGCGCCGTTAGCTCCGGCGAGCACGATGCATTCGCCGGGCGCAACCTCTAGCGTAACGTTTTTCAGCGCTCGCGTGCCATCGGGATAGGAGAAGGACAATGCCTCGACCCGGACGCCCTCCCCGCTCATAACGTCCCCAGCACGAGCGCGCCGATGGCCTCCGCCGGATTGCCGAAACGCATCACCGCGAAAGCCGCGCACCAACCCGCCACGAACAGGCCGTCACGGACGGTGAACGCCGTCCGCTGCAGCAGCCGGTACTCGCCGTCGAAGCCCCGGCACTCCATGGCGGTATGGACGCGGTGAGCGCGCGCCACCGCGCGCAGGAGCAGTTGCCCCAGGATATTTGCGAAAATCCGCCAGTCGGGATGACGCCCGTGCGCGGTACGCAGCCGCCAGGCGAGATGGGTGTTCCGCGCCTCCTGCAACGCCAGGAACAGATAGCGGTAAAGGCCGAGGATCTGCGCCACGAACGCCCGCGGAACACCGAGTTGCACGGCGGCGCGGCCCAGCGCGGGGACACCCGTCGTTGCCGCGAGAAGAAGAAGCGCGCCAATGGTCAGGAGAAACCGCAGCACGATGGAGGCGAAGGACAGCCAGCCACCGCTGATGCCGATCTCTCCGGCGCGCAGCACGATCCCGGTGTCCAGGAGCGGATTGAACGCGCCCACGAGCACCGCGAAAGGCGCCACGGCGGCGAGCCTGCGCAGAATGAACCGGGGCGGCACGCCGGACAACGCCAGCATCAGGATCGGGAAGGCAAAGAACGGCAGCAGCGTCGCCACGGCGTATTTCGGCACCGAAACCACCGCGAGGACGAAGGCGATCGCCGTCAACAGCTTGGCGCGCGCGTCGAGCGAATGGATGAACGAGGCGCCACGGCTCAGCCGGTCGAGGACGCCGGGATCGAAGTGCGATGCGCCACAGCCCGCGCTCATTGCGCGCGCGCCGGATCACGGCGGCGGAATACAAAGCCCAGGAACCCTGCCAGCAGAAGCGTCAGCGCTCCGCCAACAAGCCCCGAAACGGTGGTGCCGGCATTCGGCGCGCCCCATTCGGACTCGGCGGGAACGGCCGTTTCGGCCTCGCTGCCGCCAGCGGCCGCCCCGTTCTCCGCGGGAAAGCCATAATCGGGCAGGAAGGCCGTCTTTTCCTGTATGCCCGCCGCCGTGCGGTGCACGCTTTCCGCGTTCCCGGCGACCTCCGTCGTACCGTGCAGCCGCGCGATCGCCCATTCCAGCCCGTCCGGATGGCTCGACGCGAACCAGGACAGCAGTCCGCCGACCATCAGCGCCACGACGGCGAGGGTTCCCACCGTCCGCCCTGACACCACGGCGCTCCGCTCCCGCGCCAGGAGGCGAGGCTCCGAACGTTCGATGAACTCGACGACCGCAAGCGTGATGAGCCCCTCAACCGCGCCGATCGCCAGATGAATCGGAAGCATCGCCAGCACGAAAGCAGAGAACGGCAGTTCCGCTATGCCGGACGCGGTGGTCTCAAGCACCACGCCGAGCGCGCCCAACTGCAGGGCGAGCACCGCGCAGAACCAGATCATCGCGCGCCGCCGCATCGAGCCGCTGGGAGCGCTGCCCGCAAGAGGCGCGAAAATCAACGGATAGACCATGAAGGCGGGCACGAAACCCATATTGAAGATGTTGGCGCCGAGCGCGAGAAGGCCGCCATCGGCGAAGAACAGCGCCTGCACGGTCAGCACCGACGCCATGGTGAGAAAGGCCGCGTAGGGCCCGAGCAGCAGCGACAGCAGCATCCCCCCGGCGAAATGGCCGCTCGACCCGGTGCCGGGGATGGCGAAGTTGATCATCTGGGCAGCGAAGACGAAGGCGCCCATGACGCCCATCAGCGGCGCCTGCGCACGATCGCCCGTGCGGTTGAGCGTCCTCGAACTGACAGTCACCGCAGCGGCGGTTGCCGCCCACATCACGCCTCCGGTAGCGGGCGAAAGCAGTGCATCGGCCATGTGCATTGGCGCGCTCCTCAAGGCAGCGTTGGCGATATGATGATTTTTGAAATCGTATGACCCAAACCGTAAACCTGCGGCAATCTGCCGTCAAGACAGAAGGTTAATCGCGTGCCGGAAAGCATCGCGGCGCGCGTCTGCCGGACAAAATGTCACCGTACCGCCGCGTTGACTCTTCCGCGGGACGGCATCAGGGTAGACTGACCGTTATCAGAAGGGGTACGGAATGGCTGGCCAGGGGCACACCAACCGGCGCCATCTTACCGCGAGCGTCGCCGTTGCGGGCCTGATCTTCCAGGCCCTGATGGCGGCTGTCATGCTGCCCATGCCGCTCGGGATGCGCTCCGCTCAGGCGGGCGCCGCAGCGGACGCCATCGTCATCTGCACCCCCTCCGGTCTGAAGCAGATCAGCTTCGATGTTAACGGCAACCCGGTTGAAAAGCGGATTCCGGGCGGCGGCTGTCCGGTCTGCGACGCTCTGGTCGCTGCCGCTTTCGCGCTGCCCGCCGTTGACGGCGCGACCATCCTTCCGGTGTCTGCTCCCGATGCTGAATGGTCTGCCGCCGAAACCTTCCACACCACGATCGCCTGCCAGACGCAGAACAATCGCGGCCCCCCTGCCCTCGCCTGAACGTTGGCGCCAGCGGATGCCACGGCCTGCACCCCAGGCTGTCCGGTAATGTCCGTAAATCTGGCAAAAGGGACAACCGGCCCCCACATATGGGATCGCGGTTCATCTTCCCGATACATCTTCCACCTCTGACCGCTGCCAGAACGGCGCGGAAACGGTGGCAGGATCACGCGGCCGGTGCACCCAACCGAATGCCCGTTCGCTTGGCTGGTAGCGACTTGACCTCGTAGGCTCGCAAAGCGACGGCAAACGGGGGTGGGAAGGAGGCAAGCCTTCTCACCCCCTTGTCATGCGTTGATGCGGCTGACAAACCCGGCGTCATAAATTCACTTCATTTCAAGAAGATAGATGAGCCCTGCCGTGAGGGGCAAACGTTCCGTCACTGATGGATGATCCCGTCCGGCCCGGGGCGCAAGACACACAACTGCAGCCGTCACAGGCCGCGCTCACACCCGGAGATCAGGCTGCGCGCGACAAGGGAACATGCTATTCTGCCCCGGACAAGCTGCGGCGCTCGCACCGCAATCTCCAGGAACACGCATGACGAAGGGACCAAACGTGCTCAGCACTTGCCGGAATAGCCCTCGGACACGGCATCAGGAAGTCTTGGACCGGCTGTGGGAAACGCTGGACGCTCATTTCCGCCAGCAGCAGCCGGTGCCGCCACGCACGGCGCGGCTAACCGCAGGCGGCAACCACAAGATGGCGAAAAAGCTCGTTGAGGAGGCCGGTGAGGCCGCGCTCGCGGCGGCGCTCGATGACCGCAGCGGCCTGATCGCAGAGAGCGCAGACCTGCTTTATCATCTGACGGCGCTGTGGGCGTCGCTCGAGGTGCATCCGGATGAGATCTGGGCGGAAATGTCCGAGCGCGAGGCAGCCTACGGGCTGGCCGAGAAGCGGCGCAAGCCCTCGTCCCGGGAAGACCGCTGACGGCGCCGCGGCAGGAGGAACGCCAGACATGGACAGCAACACCATCCGGCCCGGCGAAGTGACGGGCGCCGCACCGGATCGCGCTGACGCCACCCTCATCTTCATCGGGCGCATCCGCACGCCGTTTCAGTCGCGGAACGAATGCCCGCGGCAGGGAAGCGCGGACGGCCCCGTCTGCCGTATTGAAATCGACGAGCCTTGGCGCTTGGCCATGACGGGCCTCGACGGCATTCCGAAGCTCCAGGTGCTCTACTGGATGGACAAGGCGCGGCGCGATCTCCTTATCCAGACGCCGGGGCACGGCGGCGGCAAAAGCTTCGGCACCTTCGCCCTGCGTTCGCCGATGCGTCCCAACCCGATCGCGTCCTCC
>JBNKDX010000035.1:0-11266 GCA_050288485.1 Rhodomicrobiaceae bacterium
ACAGCTGTGCTTTTTTGCTGTCCTACCGCTTCGCTGCTTGAGGACGGTAACGGAGAAGCGCAGGTGCGCCCACCGCTGCGCCTGAGATCTCTCCCCGCATGGCCGCGTAACCGCACCGGCGCTTTGGCGCCTCACATGCCTCGCAGACAAGGCGCTGCTCGCGGCGATCATGCCCGTGGCCATGCCGCGGTTTGACACTCTGCCGATCCTCAAACGCCACCTGCTCGAACCGCCGCGAAAACGGCCGCATCAAGCAATTCCAGCCTTAAGTTAGCGCGTATGGCCTTTCGCCCCCGGTTTCATTCGCCCCCCTCAACTGCCGCTGGCGTGAAGAAGCTGCACACCCTGCGGACCGGAGACGATGGCGGTGTCCGCGATACCGATGAACAGGCCGTGCTCAACGACGCCGGGGATCATTTCCAGCACGTCGCTGAGCGCCTCCGGATCGTCGATGGCGCCGAACGCGCAGTCCACGACGAGGTTGCCGCCGTCAGTGAGAAACGGCTCGCCCGTCCGGTTGCGCCGGATCGTCAGCACGCCCAGGCACCCGGCGTCGGCGGCGGCATCCTCGATCATCTTCAGTGTCGCGCGCGTCCCGAACTGCACGATCTCGACGGGGAGCGGAAAAGCGCCGAGCATATCGACCTGCTTGGTGTAATCCGCGATCACCACCATGCGGTCGGACGCCATGGCGACGATCTTCTCGCGCAGAAGCGCGCCGCCGCCGCCCTTGATGAGCTTGAGCGCCCTGTCCATCTCGTCCGCGCCGTCCACCGTGAGGTCGAGCTGCGGAAACTCGTCGAGCGTGGAGAGCGGAATCCCGGCCTTTTCGGCCTGCAGCCACGTCGTCTCCGAGGTCGCCACGCAGGTCACGTCCAGCCCGTCGCGCGCGCGCGCGCCCAGGAGTTCCACGAACTTCGCCGCCGTGGAGCCCGTGCCGAGCCCAAGCTTCATGCCCGGCTTCACAAAGTCCAGCGCCCGCTCCGCCGCCTGCGCTTTAAACCTGTCCAAATCCATATTCGTGACTCAACTCCTGGGCGGCCTGCATCATGCGCCTTTCGCAAAGCGCCGGTCATGACATCCGCGCGTGTCGCGGCCATGTCCAAACATTGTCACGCGCCGGCCCGGCTAAGGTAGGGGCGGCAATCCCTCAAGAAAAGATAATTCGTGCCGCAGGGCCCGTCGACGCGGCTCCGGTGGTACCGCAGCTTGTCCCACGGCGCAAAAGGCGTCATAACACCCCGTCCCCGACCACAGCATAGGGCAGACATGAAAGACGCCGCCATCCTCTTCGATCTCGACGGCACCATGGTGGACAGCGCGCCGGACCTGATCCACGCCACCAATCACACATTGTCCATGTACGGCTTTCCGCCGGCCGCCGCCGAGGTGATCCGCGCGGCCGTGAGCCACGGGGCGCGGGCAATGATGGCGGCTGCCCTCGGCTCGGCGGGCCACAGCGCGGAGGCCGCCGATCTGGACCGGATGTTCGACGTCTTCATCGCGCATTATGAGGCGAATATCGCCGTGGACAGCCGGCCCTATCCCGGCTTCGCGGAGGCGGCGGGCGCCTTGCGGGCGGAGGGTGCGCGTCTCGGCGTGTGCACCAACAAGCGGCAGGCGAACGCGGTGAAGCTGCTTGCCGAGCTGGAACTCGATGCGCTGTTCGGCGCGATCGCGGGGCGTGACGTTTTCCCCGTCTACAAGCCGCATCCGGGCCACCTTCTCGGCACCATCGAACGTCTCGGCGGCAATCCCACCCGCGCCGTCATGGTCGGCGACAGTTCGGTGGACGAAGAGGCCGCGCGCGCAGCGGGCGTGCCGTTCATCGCGGTGAGTTTCGGCTATGGCGACGGGATCGGCGATGCGGCCGAGGGTGCGGACGCCGTCATCGACAGCTATGCCGAGTTGCTGCCCGCCGTCCGCCGCCTGCTGGGCGTGCGTTAGGGGGGCGGCACGCCACCTACCCGCGATGATCCGGCATCACAACCCGGTGAACTCACGGCCCTGTTGAGTAATTTATCCTTCCTCTCACCGTATTCTCTGGCATGCGGGACGCCGCGAACAGCCGCCCCCGCCGGAACAGACGTTTGGATAAGGGGCCAAAATCTCATGCTGATCCGCAAAGCCAGCGCCATTCCCTCTTCCGAGATCACACCCCGGGAGGTCTATCTGCACCGCCGCGCGTTCATGGCCGGAGCCGCGGCTCTGGGGACGGTGATCGCGTTCCCGCATGCCGGGGACGCCGCACCGCTCGGCACGGTGAAAAGCCCGTTCTCAACCAAAGAGAAACCAAACGATAAGAAAGACATCACCGGTTTCGCCAATTTCTACGAATTCGGCGCCGGCAAGGGCGATCCGGAGAAGTATTCCGGCTCCTTCAAACCGTCGCCGTGGTCCGTCAAGATCGACGGTCTCGTCGCCAAGCCAGGCGACTATGCGCTGGAGGACATCCTCAAGCCGGTCACGCTGGAGGAGCGCATTTACCGCCTGCGCTGCGTCGAGGCGTGGTCGATGGTCGTCCCCTGGGATGGCTTCCCGCTCGGCGATCTCCTGAAACGGGTCGAGCCGCTGGGCAGCGCCAAATACGTGGCGTTCGAGACCGTCGTGCGGCCCGCGGAAATGCCCGGCCAGCGCGGCATCTTTCAGCCGCTGCCCTGGCCCTATCGCGAGGGGCTCAGGCTGGACGAGGCCATGCACCCCCTCACCATCCTCGCCACCGGCCTTTACGGCGAGACGCTGCCCAACGCCAATGGCGCGCCGATCAGGCTGGTCGTGCCGTGGAAATACGGCTTCAAGAGCATCAAGTCGATCGTGCGCATCACGCTGACCGAAACCCAGCCGCCAACCTCGTGGAACGAGTCGGCGTCGCATGAATACGGTTTCTACGCCAACGTCAATCCGGAGGTGGACCATCCGCGCTGGAGTCAGGCGACGGAGCGGCGCATCGGCGAGGGCGGGCTCTTCCCGAAACGCCGCCCGACGCTGTTGTTCAACGGTTATGGCGATGAGGTGGCGAGCCTTTACTCCGGCATGGATCTACGGACGAATTTCTGAAATGAACGCGCCTGTGACCATCACACCGCCCATACCGGCCCGCCCGCGCCGGACGGCGTGGAAGAAGCACGCCCGCCGGGCGATCTATCTCTCCGGTTTCGGGCTGGCGGCGTGGCTCTTCTATCAGGCGGTCACCGGTCAGCTCGGCGCCGACCCCATCCGGGGGCTGGAACATGCGCTCGGCCTGTGGGCGTTGCGTTTTCTGGTCATCGGCCTCGCCATCACGCCGCTCCGCCGCCTCGGCGGCCCGAGCCTCATCGCCTACCGGCGCGCGGTGGGCCTGCTCGCCTTTTTCTTCGCCGCGCTGCACATTCTCGTCTTCATCGTGCTGGACCAGGGGCTCGATTTGGCGGCGGTGGCCAGGGAGTTTGTTAAACGGCCATACATCTGGGTCGGACTGGCGGCATTCCTCATGCTGGCGCCCCTCGCCCTCACTTCGAACGACGCCATGATCCGCAGGCTGGGCGCACCGGACTGGCAGCGTCTCCACCGCCTCGTCTACCCTGCGGTCGCGCTCGTAGCCGTGCATTTCATCATGTCGGTGAAGTCCTGGCCCGCGGAGCCGGTGGTCTATGCGGCAATCGTGGTGGCGCTGCTCGCCTTCCGCGTCGCCTTTGCACTGCGTAAGGCGTGGAAGCGGCGGCGCCGCGTCAATGCCGCCCCAACCCGGGGCATGTAACAAAACCGTGAAATTGCAATATCTTCACGCGGGCCCTTGCGCCCTGTATGCGCTCTCCTGACGTCTTTCAGAACCAGCGGCAGGGGCGCCCGATCGCGAGCCTGACCGACGCGCCGCGCTCATCAGGATCGTAATGCCGGACTTCACCCCCGCCACGCCGCTCGACCTTCTCCGGCACCGCAATTACGTCCTGCTCCTCTCGGCGCGCCTTCTGTCGACCATCGGCATGCTGATGCTGAGCACGGCGCTCGGCTGGCAGGTCTACTCGCTCGCCCGCGCCACGCACAGCGTCGAACAGAGCGCGCTGATCATGGGGCTGATCGGCCTTGTGCAGTTCATACCCATGTTCGCCATGACCCTGCCTGCGGGCGCGCTCGTGGACCGCTACGACCGGCGCGTCATCCTCGGGGCGTGCTTTGCGCTGCTGATGGTGTGCACCGCGGTGCTGGCGGCCTATACGGCCATGCCGGCCCCGGCGCTGCTGCCCTACTTCCTCATTTCCGTTCCCATGGGCGTGGCGCGCGCCTTCGCCATGCCCGCCACCATTGCGCTCGGCCCCATGCTCGTACCGCGCGCGCTGCTGCCGCGGGCCATCGCCTGGAATTCACTGGCCATGCAGGCGGGCCTCATTGTCGGGCCGTGGATCGGCGGTCTGCTCTGCGTAGCGTCGCCCGCGCTGGCGTTCGCCGCCGCCACTTTCTGCTACGTGACGGCGGGCGCGGCCATCTTCTTCATCCGCGCCAACACGAGGCCAGGGCACATCGGAGGCTCGCGCCTTGCGCTCATCGTCGAGGGGTTGACCTATGTGTGGTCGAACAAGGTGGTGCTCGGCGGCATTTCGCTGGACCTTTTCGCGGTGCTGCTTGGCGGGGCCACCGCGCTCCTGCCCGTGTTCGCGCGCGATGTTCTGCATATCGGCCCGGACGGTTTTGGCCTTCTGCGCTCCGGTCCGGCCCTGGGCGGCGGGCTGATGGCCGTGGCGCTCGCGCTCAGGCCGGTGCAGCGGCAGGCCGGGCTATGGCTCCTCGCCTCCGTGGCGGTGTTCGGCGCGGCGATGCTGGTCTTCGCGTTTTCACGCTGGCTGGCGCTGTCGATCATCGCCCTGGCCGTGTCGGGCGCCGCGGACACGATCTCCATGTATGTGCGCCAGAGCATCATCCAGATCATGACGCCGGACGCCATGCGCGGGCGCGTGTCGGCTGTGTCCAGCCTTTTCGTCAGCGCGTCCAACGAGTTGGGCGAGTTCGAAAGCGGCGTCGCCGCGCGTTTCCTCGGGCCGGTCGGAGCGGTGATCCTCGGCGGCGCGGGCTCGATCGGCGTTACCGCGTTGTGGGCAAGGCTCTTCCCCGAGCTGCGCCGCGTGGACCGTATGGACGCGGCGGAATAGCCGCTGAAGCACACTTATCGCGCAAAAAAGCGGTAACCGAGTTAACACTTTCTTCGCAAGTGCGGAAAATCGTAAAGAATTCCTTTCACACGCTTTGCCATGAGCATGCAATTCTGTCACACAATTCTCTGTCGTGCCGGATAAAACGCATACCGCACAGCGGTCGCTTGACAACGGGTTGCACTGCACACAATGGCTGTGATACAGAACCGGCGACCCGATGATTTTGCCGGTTTCAAGGGTGCGCGGCCTTTGAGCCTGAGTTCGGCTGCGCGAATTATCCAGGCGAAGCATCAGCACACAAGGCTAGAGATAGAGAGCGCTAAGGTGGCGGGCGAAGAGACTCTTGTTGCAGGGATGGCGGGCCGCTATGCGACGGCCCTTTTCGAACTCGCGCGTGATCTGGGCGAACTGGAGAAGACCGAGAGGGCTCTTACAGACCTGGAAACGGCCCTCGGCGAAAGCGAAGACTTCAGACGGTTCGTGCGCAGCCCCGTGTTCTCTGCGCAGGATCAGGCTGGCGCCGTCGCCGCCATCGCGTCGAAAGCAGACGCGAACGATCTCACGGCGAATTTTCTTCAGCTTCTCGTCCGAAACCGCCGCCTGTTCGCGCTTAGTGAGATCATCACGGGCTTCCATAAGCTCTGCGCACGGGAACGCGGCGAACTGACCGCCGAAGTCACGGCGGCGATCCCCATGAGCGACGCCCTCACCCAGGAACTCGTCGCTACGCTCAAGGCCAAGACCGGCAAGGACATCGCCTTGCGCACCAGAGTTGACCCCTCGATCCTTGGCGGGCTGATCGTGAAGATCGGCAGCCGCATGATCGACTCGTCGATCCGCACGAAATTGAACAATCTCAAAATCGCCATGAAAGAGGTAGGCTGATGGAAATCCGGGCCTCGGAAATCTCCTCGATCCTGAAGGAGCAGATCAAGAACTTCGGCCAGGAGGCTGAAGTCTCCGAAATCGGCCAGGTTCTCTCCGTCGGTGACGGCATCGCGCGCATCTATGGCCTCGACAATGTCCAGGCCGGCGAAATGGTGGAATTCGCCAACGGCATCCGCGGCATGGCGCTGAACCTCGAAGTCGATAATGTCGGCGTCGTGATTTTCGGCGAAGACCGTGCGATCAAGGAAGGCGACGTCGTCAAGCGCACCGGCGCCATCGTGGAAGTGCCGGTCGGCAAGGGCCTCCTCGGCCGCGTCGTGGACGCCCTCGGCAACCCGATCGACGGCCGCGGACCTATCGAGGCCACCGAGCACCGCCGCGTGGACGTGAAGGCGCCGGGCATCCTGCCGCGCAAATCCGTGCATGAGCCGATGCAGACCGGCCTGAAGGCCATCGACGCCCTCATCCCCATCGGCCGCGGCCAGCGCGAACTCATCATCGGCGACCGCCAGACCGGCAAGACCGCCATCGCCCTCGACGCCATTCTCAATCAGAAGTCCGTCAACGACACCGGCGACGAAAGCCAGAAGCTCTATTGCGTGTATGTGGCCGTCGGGCAGAAGCGGTCCACCGTCGCGCAGTTCGTGAAGGTCCTCGAAGAAAACGGCGCGCTCGATTACTCCATCGTCGTCGCCGCCACGGCCTCCGACCCGGCGCCGATGCAGTTCATCGCGCCCTATTCGGGCTGCGCCATGGGCGAGTACTTCCGCGACAACGGCATGCATGCGCTCATCATTTACGACGATCTGTCCAAGCAGGCCGTCGCCTACCGCCAGATGTCGCTGCTGCTCCGCCGTCCGCCCGGGCGCGAGGCCTTTCCGGGCGACGTGTTCTACCTGCACTCCCGCCTGCTCGAACGCGCCGCCAAACTCAACGAGGATCACGGCACCGGTTCGCTGACCGCGCTTCCCGTGGTCGAGACGCAGGCCAACGACGTGTCGGCCTACATTCCGACGAACGTCATCTCCATCACCGACGGCCAGATCTTCCTTGAGACCGATCTGTTCTATCAGGGCATCCGCCCGGCTGTGAACGTCGGCATCTCGGTGTCGCGCGTCGGCTCTTCGGCCCAGGTCAAGGCCATGAAGCAGGTCGCAGGCTCGATGAAAGGCGAACTCGCGCAGTACCGCGAGATGGCCGCCTTCGCGCAGTTCGGCTCCGATCTCGACGCCACCACGCAGCGCCTGCTCGCGCGCGGCGCCCGTCTCACCGAGCTTCTGAAACAGCCGCAGTTCTCGCCGCTGAAGGTCGAAGAGCAGGTCGTCGTGATCTACGCCGGCACGCGCGGCTATCTCGACGCCATCCCGGTCGATGCCGTCCGGCGTTTCGAGACCGAATTCCTCAGCCTCCTGCACGGCAGCCATGCCGAGCTGCTGGACGAAATCCGCGAGAAGCGGGAAATCACCAAGGATATCGAGCAGAAGCTGAAAGACGTTCTGGACAAGTTTTCGAAAACATTTGCCGTCTAAGGTCTGGCCTGCTGTGAATGAGCACCTGAAACAACTGCCGAGGATGCTATGCCCAGTTTGAAAGACCTGCGCAGCCGCATCTCCTCGGTCAAGGCGACCCGGAAGATCACCAAGGCGATGCAGATGGTCGCGGCCGCCAAGCTGCGCCGCGCGCAGGAAGCGGCCATGGCGGCGCGCCCCTATGCCGAGCGCATGGACGCCGTCCTCGCCAATCTGAATGCACGGCTCGGCGCTCGCGAAGGGGCCTCGCCCCTCCTGACCGGAACGGGCAAGGACGATGTGCATCTCCTGATCGTCATGACGGCCGAGCGCGGACTGGCGGGCGCCTTCAACACCAATGTCAGCCGCATGGCGCGGGACCACGTCCGTAACCTGCAGATTTCGGGCAAACAGGTGAAGCTCCTCTGCGTCGGCCGCAAGGGCGCCGACGTGCTGCGCCGCGAATTCGGCAAGCTGTTTGTGAGCGAACCGGTGGACCTGCGCGGTGTCCGCCAGCTCAACTACGGTCACGCGCAAGAGATCGCGGGCCGTATTCTCAAGCTGTTCGAGGCAGGCGAGTTCGACGTCGCCACGCTGTTCTTCTCCGAGTTCAAGAATATCCTGACGCAGCGCCCGAAGCCGCTGCAGCTCATCCCCGCAGGCCTTCCCGAGACCGCGCCTGAGAGGAACGACGAGCCGCACGCCGACTATGAATTTGAGCCGGAGGAAGAGGAAATCCTCCGCGATCTCCTGCCGCGCAACATAGCCACGCAGATTTTCCGCGCCCTCATGGAGAATTCGGCGGGATTTTACGCCGCGCAGATGTCGGCCATGGACTCCGCCACGCGCAATGCGGGCGAGATGATCGACAAGCTGACGCTGAAATATAATCGCAGCCGCCAGGCGATGATTACGAAGGAACTGATCGAGATCATTTCGGGCGCCGAGGCGCTTTAACGGCTGCCGCCCGAGACTTGAGACATGGACGCTAACACCGCCGGGCAAGGCCGGAATACGACAGGAAAATTGCGATGCTGAACGGAAAAGCGATGGGCAAGGTGCGGCAAGTGACGGGCGCCGTGGTGGACGTGCAGTTCAACGGCCATCTGCCGGCGATCCTCAACGCCCTGGAGACCCAGAACCAGGGCAACCGCCTCGTTCTCGAAGTGGCCCAGCATCTCGGCGAAAACACCGTGCGCGCCGTCGCCATGGACTCGACCGACGGCCTGGTGCGCGGCCAGGAAGTGACCGACACCGGCCAGGCCATCGCCATCCCCGTCGGCGACGAGACCCTGGGCCGTATCATGAATGTCATCGGCGAGCCGGTCGACGAGGCCGGTCCGGTGAAAAGCAACCAGCGCCGCCCCATCCACGCCCCCGCGCCCGATTTCGTCGAACAGTCTACGGAGGTCGAAATCCTGGAGACCGGCATCAAGGTCGTGGACCTGCTGGCCCCCTACTCCAAGGGCGGCAAGGTCGGCCTGTTCGGCGGCGCGGGCGTCGGCAAGACGGTGCTCATTCAGGAACTCATCAACAACGTCGCCAAGGCGCATGGCGGCTACTCGGTATTCGCCGGCGTGGGCGAGCGCACCCGCGAAGGCAACGACCTCTATCACGAGATGATCGAGTCCGGCGTGAACGTGGACCCGCACAAGAACAACGGCTCGTCAGCCGGCTCGAAATGCGCCCTCGTCTTCGGCCAGATGAATGAGCCGCCCGGAGCGCGCGCCCGCGTCGGCCTTGCCGGTCTGACGGTCGCTGAGCATTTCCGCGATCAAGGCCAGGACGTCCTGTTCTTCGTGGATAACATCTTCCGCTTCACACAAGCCGGTTCCGAAGTGTCCGCGCTTCTGGGGCGCATCCCCTCCGCCGTGGGTTATCAGCCGACGCTGGCCACCGACATGGGCGCCCTGCAGGAGCGCATCACCTCGACGGCCAAAGGCTCCATCACCTCGGTGCAGGCCATTTACGTCCCTGCCGACGACCTGACAGACCCGGCCCCGGCGACGTCCTTCGCGCATCTCGACGCCACGACCGTGCTTTCGCGCGCCATCGCCGAAAAGGGCATCTATCCGGCCGTGGACCCGCTGGACTCCACCTCGCGTGCCCTGGAGCCGCGTGTGGTCGGCGACGAGCATTACGCGGTCGCCCGCCGCGTGCAGGAAATCCTGCAGAAATACAAGTCCCTGCAGGACATCATCGCCATTCTCGGCATGGATGAGCTGTCGGAAGACGACAAGATCACCGTGGCGCGCGCCCGTAAGATCGAGCGCTTCCTGTCGCAGCCGTTCCACGTCGCCGAAGTGTTCACTGGCAAGCCCGGCTCGCTGGTGGCCATCCAGGACACGATCAAGGGCTTCAAGGGCCTCGTCGACGGCGACTACGACCACATGCCCGAGCAGGCGTTCTACATGGTCGGCACCATCGACGAAGCCGTGAAGAAAGCCGAGGAACTGGCCGCCGCCGTGGCCTGGGGTCGAGGTCATGTGATGCTGGCTCCGCGGCGCCTTCTCTGGCTGTTCATAGCGATCCTGGCGGGAGTGTTCCCCCAGGGAGCGAACGCGCAGCCGGGCGGCCCCGAGAACCTTGCCGAAAAGGCGGTGACTGACTTCTGCATGCCGGTGCTGAACCACGGCGACGCCGCGGCGATCGCGGGCAAACTCGGAATGGAGCCGGACTATCGCATGCCGCCCGCCTTCATGGGCTGGGCGACGCGCAATCAGGGCGATTACTTCCGTTATCCCACGACGAGCGGGGAACTGGTGGTCGTGCTCCGGAAGGAAGAAAAACAGATATCCTGCGACGTTGCGCTCTTCGATGTGTCTTACGCGGTGGGCCAGCGGACATACAGTCAGATCGACGCGTTCTTTCAGTCGCGGCGCTACCGGACCATCAGGGGTTTGCCGGAGGGCGGCGCCAAGGCCTATAAAGCCGGCCCGACACTGATCATCCTCCTTGGCCCGCAAAGGCGGGCTGGCGAGGGGGAACCCGAGGTACACGTCACAATGAAACGAAGGCTATACATACGCTAATGGCTGATACCTTCAAATTCGAACTGGTTTCACCGCAGAAGCTCCTCCTTTCTGCCCACGTAACCGAGGTGATCGTACCGGGAGCGGAGGGCGATTTCACCGTGTTGCGGCAACACGCGCCGCTTGTCGCGATGTTGCGGCCGGGGATACTGCGCGTACCTGGCATGGAAGGGGCGCTTTCCGAGGTCTATGTGCGCGGCGGCATCGCCGATGTCGGCCCCGCCAGGTTGACGGTCCTTGCGGAACAGGCCGTTCCGCTTGCCGAGGTCGATCACGCGCTGATCGAACAGGAGATCGAGGACGCCGAGAGCGATCTGGCCGGCGCCAAGGACGAGGACGCACGCCGTCAGGCCGCCGATACGCTGGAGCGGCTGCAGAGCCTGCAGGCGGCGTTGAGCCACGCGGCGTAGCCGCTGCCTGCGATGAACACGAGAAAGCGCGTTGGCATCCTGATTTCCGGGCGCGGCAGCAATATGCAGGCGCTCATCGAGGCTGCCCGTGCGCCCTATTACCCCGCCGAGATCGCCGTCGTCATCTCCAACCGGTCCGCCGCAGCCCTGGACCGCGCGCGTGAAGCGGGCATCGCCGCGCTGACCATCGACCACAAACAATACGCCTCGCGCGAAGATTTCGACGCGGCGCTCGACGCGGCCTTGCGCAGCGCGGGTGTGGACATCGTCTGCAACGCCGGTTTCATGCGCATTCTGTCTGA
>JBNKDX010000036.1:0-11228 GCA_050288485.1 Rhodomicrobiaceae bacterium
CCATGGCGCGTCCCTCGCGCCATGGGGTTTTTGTTTCCCCCTAGGGCCGCCGCGAGCCATGCAAAAATGGCGCTGCCCCCACCGGGCATTGCCCGCCGCGGCGAACCTTATACGCATTTTGCAGCCCGGCATTGACACATCCTCGCCAGATGGCCCATTGACTATCGCCCGGCGGCTCCCTAGCTTTGCGCCGGGCTTGCAGTCGCAGCCACGCAAGGGCAGCCGGGGAGATCTCGGCCGGCCGCTGCGCCGGCAGCGCTTGGGAAGGGGCAGAATGTCCAGCGATCTATCCGGACACAACACCGAGAATCGCAATCAGAACATCCATTCAACACCATCAGCCCCGCCGGAAACGGCGGCGGCGCCATGGGCCGATCCGCCTTTTACCGCGGTCGTCGTGCTGAACGACGGCACGGTGCTGCGGGGCTTCGGCCTCGGCGCGGCGGGCGAGGCCGAGGGCGAGCTGTGTTTCAACACGGCGATGACGGGCTATCAGGAGATCCTCACCGATCCATCCTATGCCGGACAGATCATCACCTTCACCTTCCCCCATATCGGCAATGTCGGTGCCAATTTCGACGACGCCGAGCGCGGCAACACGGCGGTGAACGCGGCCGCGCGCGGCTGCGTGCTGCGCGCATCCGTCACGGGACCATCGAATTACCGCGCCACACAGCACCTCGACGTCTGGCTGAAACAACACGGCGTCATCGGTATCAGCGGCATCGACACCCGGGCGCTAACCGCGCGCATCCGCACGAAGGGCATGCCGAACGCCGTCATCGCCCACGACCCGTCCGGCCATTTCGATATCGGCGCCCTCAAAGAGCGGGCGAAAGCCTGGCCGGGCATCGAGGGCATGGACCTGGCGGTAGCGGTGGCGGCGGGCGACGGCCTGGAGCGCGACGGGACGGCCTGGACCTGGGAGCACGGCTACGGTCATCAGGCCAACGCCGAATATCATGTCGTGGCCATCGATTACGGCTTGAAACAGAACATCCTGCGCTGCCTGACCACCGCGGGATGCCGCGTCACGGTCGTGCCCGCCACGGCGACGGCGGCGGAGGTCCTTTCGCACCGGCCGGACGGCGTGTTCCTCTCGAACGGTCCGGGCGATCCCGCGGCGATGAGCGCGTACGCCGTGCCCACAGTGCGGGAGATCGTGAGCGCCGGCCTGCCCGTCTTCGGGATCTGCCTCGGCCATCAGTTGCTGGCGCTGGCCCTCGGGGCCAGGACGCGGAAGATGCCGCACGGCCACCACGGCGCAAACCATCCGGTGAAAGACCTGACGACTGGCAAGGTCGAAATCACCTCCATGAACCACGGCTTCACCGTGGACCGCGACACGCTGCCGCTGGGGGTCGAGGAAACGCACGTTTCGCTGTTCGACGGCACCAATTGCGGCGTCCGCGTAAAGGACAGGCCCATCTTCTCGGTGCAGTATCATCCCGAGGCGTCGCCGGGCCCGCAGGACAGCCACTATCTGTTCCGGCGCTTCATCAACCACATGCGCCAGCAGCGCCAGCTTGAACCCGTCGCGGAGTAGCCAGAAGCGTTTCCGGCCAGGCGGGCCTGCAAAGCGCGAAGATAAATTTATCACTGCCCAACGAAAGTCTTTGCACGCCGCCCGCGGTTGTGCTGGACGCGCGCAGATATTAGCACTGGAAGAGAAAAATCGGGACGGAGGCGCACATGTCCAGCACGCGGATGCGGCTGCCGGATGGTATCGAGATCAAAGGCGCCATGAGGCGCGGCTATGAGCGCGTGCTGACGCCGGAGGCGCTCGGCTTCGTCGCCGCGCTCGGCCGGGAGTTCGAGACCAGACGCCGCGAGCTTCTGGGGCGGCGGGCGGAGCGCCAGGCGGCGTTCGATGCCGGCGCCCTGCCGGATTTCCTGCCCGAAACGGCGGACATCCGCTCCGGCGACTGGAGGATCCGCGGCATTCCCGCCGATTTTCTCAACCGCCGCGTCGAGATCACCGGCCCGGCGTCGCGAAAAATGGTCATCAACGCGCTGAACTCCGGCGCCTCCACGTTCATGGCCGATTTCGAGGACGCCCTGTCGCCCACCTGGGAGAACATCGTCGAGGGCCAGATCAACCTCATGGACTACTGGCTTGGCCAGCTCGACTTCACCGACCCCGAGACCGGCAAGGACTACACGCTGCGGCCGGACCCCGCCGTGCTCCTGGTGCGCCCGCGCGGCTGGCACCTCACCGAAGACCACATCAGCATCGACGGCGCGCCCGTCGCGGGAGCGTTCGTGGATTTCGGACTGTATTTCTTTCACAACGCCAGGACCGCGCTCGCCAAGGAGTCGGGGCCGTATTTCTACCTGCCGAAGATGGAAAGCCATCTGGAGGCGCGGCTGTGGAACGAGGTGTTCGTCAAAGCGCAGGACACGCTGGGACTGCCGCCCGGCGCCATCAAGGCGACGGCGCTCATCGAAACGCTGCCCGCCGCCTTCGAAATGGATGAGATCCTTTACGAACTGCGCGACCACATCACCGGCCTGAACTGTGGCCGGTGGGACTACATCTTCTCCTTCATCAAGACGCTGCGCGCCAAGCCTGAATATATTCTCCCCGATCGCGGTCAGGTGGTCATGGGCAAGGCGTTTCTCAACGCCTATTCCGAGCTTCTGATCAAAACCTGCCACCGCCGCGGCGCCTTCGCCATGGGCGGCATGGCGGCTTTCATTCCCAACCGGCGCGACCCGGACGCGAATGATCGCGCGCTGGCCGCCGTGCGCGAGGACAAGCTGCGCGAGGTCATGGCCGGGCATGACGGCACCTGGGTGGCGCATCCGGACCTCGTTCCCGCCGCCAGGGCCGTGTTCGACGAGCACATGCCCCAGCCGAACCAGTTGGACAAGCCGCGCGAGGACGTGCAGGCCAGCCAGGCCGACCTCCTGTGCGTCCATGATGGCGCGCGCACCGAGGACGGCCTGCGCACGAACATCCGCGTCGGCGTGCAGTACATCGAGGCCTGGCTGCGCGGAAATGGCGCGGTGCCGCTTTACAATCTGATGGAGGACGCCGCCACCGCCGAGATTTCGCGCACGCAAGTCTGGCAATGGATCAGGTTCGCCGTCACGCTCGGCGACGGGCGCACCGTAACGCGCGAGTTGTTCGAAGACTTGCTGAAGGACGAAATGGCGAAACTGCGCATCGCGCTCGGCGCCGAGACCTTCGACATGGGCCGTTTCGGCGTGGCGGCCGAGCTGTTCCGGCATCTTTCCACCTCGGAGACGCTGGAGCCCTTCCTCACGGTGCCCGCATATAAGTTGATCGTGTAAAGGCGGTTGCGCTATAACATAGCGGAACTGGCCGCCGGGGCAGGCCTTGCGCCGTTTGCTGCCGCCGCACTGAGCAGGCAGCGGTGATCCGCCGCCCCCCTTTCCAGCCTCTTCTGGCGGCCATTTTGCCGGGATTAGCGATTTAGCCACCAATCCCGGCATATAACCCGACATGTCATGCGAACGCTCGTCCAGCATGGCGCAGAAGCTGAAGGAGTGACGACCATGGCCGTCAGGAAGAAGAAAGCGAAAGAACCCGAAAAGCGCACCACCTGGAACAAGGGGGTGGAAGTCGGTCCGCGCGCCGCTCTGACGCCCAAAGAAGTCAAGCGCATCAGGGCCATGCTCGTGAAACGCGGTGACGCCGGCCTGCGCGATCTCGCGATTTTCGCCACCGCCATCGACACCATGCTGCATGCCTCGGACCTGCTGTCGCTCACGGTCAAGAGCGTGAGGAAGCGGGATGGCGCCATGCGTGACACGCTGGATGTCCCAATGGCGGGAACCACGCGGTCTGTGGCCTGCACCTTGTCGAAGGAGACGCAGGGCGTTCTGGATAAATGGATTACCGAATCCGGTAAAAAGCAGACTAACTTTCTCTTTACCGGGCGCGGACGCGCCGGCAAGGCGGTGACGCCGCGCCAGCTCAGCCGTCTGGTCAAAGCCTGGGTGGCGGGTATCGGGCTGGATGCGACCGATTATGGCACGGAGTCGCTGCGCCGCACGCGAGCGGTCTACATCGTCGGCGAGACGGGCAATCTGGAAGCGGTGCGCGTGCTGCTCGGACACACGAAAATCGCCTCCACGGCCGCCTATCTCGGCGATTTCCGGCAGGCCGATCCGCTGGTGGTCAGCCGCGCACACGAGATCTGACCGGAGCGGGGGCCCCGCAACGGCGATCCGTGCGAGAGCGCCTGGATTGCCCTCCCTGTGTGAGAAAATAACCCGCCCCCGCAACGGCGATCCGGCCGATTCAGTGGGCTGGCCGCGCCGTGGAGGGGCGTCCGGCCAGCGGACCGCCGTGCAGCCCGCACTCGATCTTGCCGCGCCCCCGCCAGCGCCCCGCGCGCGGGTCTTCGCCCGGTTTCACGCGCGTCGTGCAGGGCATGCAGCCGATCGAGGCGAAGCCGAATTTTTCCAGCGGATGCGGCGGCAGGCCGAGGCCTGCAAAGCGCGCCCCGATTTCCTCACGGCTCAGAGCGGCGAGCGGATTGAATTTCAGCCGCTGCCCGTCGGCCTCGACGATCGGGATGGCCGCGCGCGTCTCCCCCTGATAACGCTTGCGGCCATTGGCCCAGGCGTAGAATCCCTCCAGCGCGCGCGCCAGCGGACGCACCTTGCGTAAGCCGCAGCAGGCGTCCGGATCACGGATGTAGAGATCGCCTTCCGGGTCTTCCGCGGCAGCCTCCGCGGCGTCGGGCAGGATTTCGCGTATGCCGGTCAGGCCGAGGCGGTCGCGGAGCGTGTCCCGATAGGCCAGCGTTTCCGGAAACAGATAGCCCGTGTCGAGCAGCAGGACGGGAATGTCGGGATCGACGGCGGCCGCTGCGGCGAGCAATATGGCGGCCTCCGTACCGAAAGATGAAACGATGGCAAAGCGGTCCCGGCCAACTTCACGGATGGCCGCACGAAGGATGTCCTCCGGCGCGGCATTCGCCAGTTCGGCGTTCAGGGCGGCTGCACGCCGCTCAACTCGCGCCTCGGCTAAGGAAATAACGGTGTCGTCCGGTGCGGATACCCCATCCGTCTCGAAGGGTTGTAACGGCATTGATACCCCGTGCGCCCAAAAATTCGACCTTGCATGACGGACAACGTCCTATAAAACAAACAGATTGTCAACGCGCCCGCCGCTGGCGGCCTCATCACTTTGTTATGATTGGGAAACCCCGTCCGCGGGATTGCAACGTACACTGCGCTGTTTTGGCGCGAGTATAAAATGCTTCAAATTTTAACGACAATGTGAGATTGTCTTGCCGCCCGTGAAAGGGACGCCTGCGGATAACGCGCCGGCGCAACTTGGCGATACGCCACGAAAGGTCACCTTGATGACGGTTATGACGCGACTTCGTTAGAAGCGCGGCCAGATCAGCGAACGCCTCCGCTTCGCTCCGCCGCGCGACTGAATTCCTCAGTTGATCTCAACTTCAGCGGCAGAGCGGGACCCATGTTACGCAGGTTCGAATCCCTCATTGACCCCTACAGACTTCAGACCATCGAGCAGCCGCCTGAAGGGCTGCTGAGGTTCTATGTGCATTTCGTCAAGCAGGTCTGGCCGTTCTTCATCGCCATCCTGGCGGCTGGGTTCTTCGGCGGGCTGATCGAAGTGGCGCTGTTCGCCTTTCTGGGCAAGCTCGTCGATATGGCGAAAGCGGCGGCGAGCCCGGCGCATTTCTTCGCGGAGCACGGCGCCACGCTTCTGGTGATGGCGTTCGTCACGCTCATCGCGCGGCCGTTCGTCGTGCTCGCGCATTCGATCACCATGCACCAGATGGTGATACCGGATTTCACGCATCTGATCCGCTGGCAGACGCACCGCTACGTGCTGCGGCAGAGCCTGGCCTTCTTTCAGAACGACTTCGCCGGACGCATCGCCAGCCGCATCCTCCAGACCGGCCCGTCGCTGCGCGAGACGATGGTGCAGATCACCGAGGCGGTGTGGTACGTGTTCATCTACACCGCGGGCGCGCTGGTGCTGTTCTTCCAGAACGATCCCGTGCTGGTGCTGCCGCTCCTCGTCTGGCTGGTGGGCTATGTCGCCGGGATCAGCTATTTCGTTCCGCGGCTCAGAAAGCGGTCTGTGGCGGTGTCGAACGCACGCACGATGCTCACCGGGCGGATCGTGGACAGCTACACGAACATCATGACGGTGAAGCTGTTCGCGCACACGCAGCGCGAGGATGAATACGCCCGCGACGCTCTGGACGAGTTCTCGGCCAGGCATCATGGCATCATGCGCGTCATCACCTCCTATGAAAGCACCATGACGGCCCTGAACGGCACCCTGATCGTCGGAACCTGCGGCCTGGCGCTGTGGCTGTGGAGCCGGGGAGCGATCACGCTCGGCGCCGTAGCGCTGGCGACGGCGCTGGTCATCCGCATCAATGGTCTGGCGGGCTGGGTCATGTGGGTGATGGCGAGCATCTTCGAGAACATCGGCACCGTGCAGGAGGGCATGGAGACAGTTTCCAAGCCAATCTCGGTCAGGGACACGCCGGGCGCGGACGCACTGAAGGTCACGCGCGGCGAGGTGCGTTTCGAAGGCGTCACGTTCCATTACGGCCGCGACAGCGGGCTGATGGAAGACTTGCGGCTGACGATCCGGCCGGGCGAGAAGGTTGGGCTGGTCGGACGGTCGGGCGCGGGCAAATCGACGCTCGCCAACCTGCTCCTGCGTTTCTACGACCTGGAAGGCGGGCGCATCCTGATCGACGGCCAGGACATCGCGCGCGTCACGCAGGACTCGCTGCGCTCGCAGATCGGCGTGGTGACGCAGGACGCGGCGCTGTTCCACCGGTCCGTGGCGGACAACATCCGCTACGGGCGCCCCGACGCGACGGAGGCCGAAGTCATCGCCGCGGCCAAGCGCGCCCATGCCCATGAGTTCATTCAGGGGCTGGAGGATTTAAAGGGCCGCAAGGGTTACGCGGCGTACGTCGGCGAGCGCGGGGTGAAGCTGTCCGGCGGGCAGCGCCAGCGCGTGGCGATCGCGCGGGTGCTGCTGAAAAACGCCCCGCTGCTCATCCTCGACGAGGCGACGTCGGCGCTCGATTCGGAGGTGGAGGCCGCCATTCAGGAGCAGCTCTATAACCTGATGCAGGGCAAAACCGTGATCGCCATCGCTCACCGGCTTTCGACGATCGCCGCCATGGACCGCCTGATCATCATGGACCAGGGCCGGATCGTGGAGGACGGCACGCACGAAGCGCTGCTGAAGCGCGGCGGCATTTACGCCCAGCTCTGGAACCGCCAGTCGGGCGGCTTTCTCCGGGAGGACTGCGTCGCCTGACGCGGCACCTCCCGGCGGGGTGGGGAGCGCGGAGACGTGCTTCCCGCTCTCGCCCAATCCGCCGTCATGGCCTAACCGCCCGCCAGCGCCGCCTTGACCATCAGCAGGTCACGCCACGCCTGCCGCTTGGCCGCCGGATTGCGCAGGAGATAGGCCGGATGGAGCGTCGCCATCGTCCTGATCGCACGCCCTCCGGCCTCATAGGTCTTCCATTTGCCGCGCAGCCGCATGATGCCTTCGTCGGCGCCGAGCATCTGCTTCGCCGCCGCGCCCCCCAGCAGCACGAGCGCGTCCGGCGCGATGAGTTCGATCTGCCGCTCCAGAAAGGGCTGGCACGCCTGCACCTCCTGCGGCGTCGGCGTGCGGTTGCCGGGCGGCCGCCAGTAGACGACATTGGTGATGTAGACGTCATCCGGACCAAGGCCGATCGCCGCCAGCATCTTGTCCAGCAGCCGTCCGGCGCGGCCGACGAAGGGCTGGCCCTGCAAATCCTCGTCGCGGCCTGGGGCCTCGCCGATCAGCATCAGCCGGGATTTAGGATTGCCGCGCGCAAAGCATGTGGATTTGGCCGTCTTTTTCAGCGGGCAGCCGTCGAACGCGGCGAGCGCCGCCTGCAGTGCTTCGAGGTCGGGGGCGCGCCGCGCGGCCTCGCGGGCATCGCTGACGGATTTGTCCGCAGCCTGCGTGGCGGGTCTGGCTCTGGCGACGGCCTGCGGCTGGACGGGTGGCGCGGACGGAGCTGAGCGCTTCGAAGCCGCGCTTCCCTTCGGTGCGGCATGGGCGCGCATGCCGCGCCGCCCGGCGTCCCGCTCTGGCGCGGCGGGCCTGGGCGAATCGAACTGCGCCCAGTCCTGCGGCTCCTCGGCCACGGCCTCGTCCACGCCCATGGCGCGGTACCATTGCAGCACGTCAAACACCGCGTCTCCTCCAGCCTCCAGCGGCCTGCGCATAAAGACGGCTCCCTGCCCCGCCCGGGTGCGTTCTCCCTTGCCCTTTCTTTACCATGCCACGTAAAACTACGGCAAAGCCTGCCGAACGTCACCCGCCGGCAAAACCTGTAGAAAACCCGTGAAATGAGACAAGAGGATGCAATGACCGAAGCGGCCGGCGCCCTGCCAGAACGCGAGGGCATGGATTTTGACGTGGTCATCGTTGGCGCCGGACCTGCCGGTCTCGCGGCGGCGATCCGGCTCAAGCAACTCGCCGAGCAGGCGGGGCGCGAAATATCCGTCGTGGTGCTGGAAAAAGGCTCCGAGGTCGGCGCGCACATCCTCTCGGGCGCGGTGATCGACCCCAACGGCATCACGGCGCTCCTGCCCAATTGGAAGGAACTCGGCGCGCCCATCACCCAGAAGGTCACGAAGGACAAAATCCTCTATCTCGGCCCGGCGGGCCAGTTGCGCCTCCCCAATTTCGTCATGCCGCCCTTGATGAGCAATCACGGCAACTACATCGTCAGCCTTGGCGAAGTGTGCCAATGGCTCGGCGAATATGCGGCGGGGCTGGGCGTCGAGATCTACCCCGGCTTCGCCGCCGCCGAGCTGCTGAAGGACGAGAACGGCGCCGTGCGCGGTGTGGCGACCGGCGATATGGGCGTGGGACGTGACGGGCAGCCGAAGGACAGCTTCGTCCGCGGCATGGAGCTGCGCGGCAAATACACGCTCATCGGCGAAGGCACGCGCGGCTCGCTCTCCAAAGAGCTTGAGCGCGACTACAATCTTCGCGAAGGCCGCCAGCCTCAGAAATACGGCATCGGGATCAAGGAGTTGTGGCAGGTCCGCCCCGAAAACCACAAGCCCGGCTTCATGCAGCACACGCTCGGCTGGCCGCTGAACGACAGGACCGGCGGCGGCTCCTTCATGTACCACTATGGCGACAACCTCGTCGCGGTGGGTTTCGTCGTGCATCTGAATTACGAAAACCCGTATCTGTCTCCCTATGAGGAGTTCCAGCGCTTCAAGACGCACCCGGCCATTGCGCCCACATTCGCCGGGGCCAAGCGCATCGGCTATGGCGCGCGCGCCATCACCGAGGGCGGCTGGCAGTCGCTTCCCAAACTCGCCTTCCCCGGCGGCGCGCTGATGGGCTGCGCTGCGGGCATGGTGAACGTGCCGCGCATCAAGGGATCGCACAACGCCATTCTCTCCGGCATGCTGGCGGCGGAAGCGGCGTTCGCGGCCATCGGCGAAGGGCGCGAGCGCGACCTGCTGACGGCTTACGAGCAGGCGTTCGCGAAGAGCCCGATCACCAGGGATCTGCGCCGCGTCCGCAACGTGAAGCCGCTGCTCTCGAAGCTCGGGACGGCGCTCGGCACCATGTTCGGCGGCGCCGAGATGTGGCTCAACACCATCATCCCCGGCCTGTCCTACACGCTGGGCCACGGCAAGCCGGACAGCGCCTGCCTCAAGCCCGCGGCGGAGTGCAAGCCGATCGAATATCCGAAGCCGGACAACGTGCTCACCTTCGACCGTCTGTCTTCGGTGTTCCTGTCGGGAACGAACCACGAGGAAGACCAGCCGGTGCATCTGCGCCTTGCGGACGCGGACATACCCATTCGCGATAATCTGCCGAAATACGCCGAGCCCGCTCAGCGCTATTGCCCGGCGGCGGTTTATGAGGTGATCACCGACGGCCCGGCACCGCGCTTCCAGATCAACGCGCAGAACTGCGTCCACTGCAAGACCTGCGACATCAAGGACCCGGCGCAGAACATCACCTGGGCGCCGCCCGAGGGCGGCGGCGGGCCGAACTACGCGGGGATGTAAGGGGCCAAGAAGATCGTATTGCCGGTTTTTTCTCCTGCTGTGGCCAGATCATCAGAACCGGCACGCTGTCCGGCATCTGCTACGCACAAGGGATCACGACATTTCTTCGCGCCAACGCCATTCGCATCTTCGACTTATGACGTGAAATTCCGCCAACGGCAGGGAACGCAATGAACAGATCGCTTCGCTATCTTCCCCTGGTATGCTTCGCTTTCTCTGCCCTTGACGCGTGCGCCCAGGAGGCCCGGCAGCCGCATATTTGCGATCGAGTGGCAATCGATTCCGTCAAGGGGGACGTTGGAATTTGGCGTGACAAAATCAAAGCTTTTGCCCGCGCGCGCGGTCTCACGGGACCGATCGATTATGTCATTATCGTCGCGCCAGTGCAGTCTGGCAGTACCAACAAAATAAGGCGCATGATCCTTTGGTGGAAAGGTCGCCCGATGGCCCGCGCGGTCTGTAGAGTTGGGCCTGATACCGGCGCGCGGCAGGCTGTCAACTGCGCTATAGGCTTCCCGGGAACCCAATTGCGGCTCGACGTCACGTTCGAACCAGATGGGACGCGCAATCCCAAAAGGCGGACGAAGCAACTGGTCAAATACGTAGCCAGGGATGTTCTCTGCAAACTCGACTAGACTCTAGAGCGGCAGGGGCAGACCCCGGAATAGGCCGCACGCTTTCAGTTCTGCGGCTTTTCCGGGGTGGGATCGCCGTCCTCGTCGGCGTCCGCCTCGCCCGCCACGACATAGGCGCCTTTCAGCCAGCGGCCGAGATCGATATCGGCGCAGCGCTTCGAGCAGAACGGCCGGTATTCATTCACGCGCGGCTTGCCGCAGATCGGACAGGTCCGCGCCTTGGCTTCCGCCGCCGCGCCATTCCTTGTTCCGCCCGGCTTGTCCAGTTTGGTCATCGTCACCCGGCTTCGACTTCGGCGCGGTTGAGCCAGTTGAAATAGACGGGGAAGCCTTCGCCCTTGAGCAGGCTCACGGCTTCGATCAACGGCAGTCCGACGACGTTGGAATACGACCCGACGATCTTCTCGATGAACTGCAAAACAAGGAGGATTTCGGCTATATCGCCGTCTCCCTGGGCTATTTCGACGCGCTGATGTCCTGTTCCGGCTCCAGCACGTCATCGGAGATCAGCGAGGAAGAACAGAG
>JBNKDX010000037.1:0-11225 GCA_050288485.1 Rhodomicrobiaceae bacterium
GATGGACATCCGCATGCCGGTGATGAGCGGGGTCGATGCGACACGGCGCATCCGTGCGATGCCCGAACCGGCGTGCAGCACGCCGATCATCGCCATGACCGCGAACACGCTGCCCGGCGACCGGGAGCGTTATCTGGCGGCGGGCATGAACGAATACGTGCCGAAGCCGATCGACTTCGATGATCTGCTCAAGAAGATCAGAGCCTACATCGGTGATCCCACGCTCGCGCTCCACGACATGGAAGAGCAGCAGCGGCGTCATGCGGTGGCGCAGAAAAAGCCTGCCTGAGCCACGGGGCCGGGGCGGACCGGCGGTCGTGGCGCAACGCCTGGAGTTTCCATGTCCGCGCCCCCGCGGTAGAACGGGCTTGGAACCAGCGGCAGCGCGGCCAGAACGATGACCTTGTCCCCATTTTCCGTCGCCCTCTGGGCGGTGAACCTCGCCACCCCCGTCAGGGACATGGACGAGTGGCATGCGCGCGTCCACGCGCAGATGCGCGCCGCCAGGGACGCGGGCGCGGATTTGCTGGCCATGCCGGAATATGCCTGCGAGCAGTGGCTGGACTTCGCACCGCGCGGTCTCACCGAGGATAAGGAAATTCCGTGGCTGGGCGAAATGGCGGTCTCTACCCTGCCGCGTCTGGCCGCACTGGCGCGCGAAACGGGGATCGGCCTTCTGCCCGGCACGATGCCGCATGAGGCGCCGGGCGGCGCATGGACCAACCGCGCGCACCTTCTGCTGCCCGGCGCGGACGGCGTTCTTCACGCCAGTCAGGACAAGCTGTGCCTGACGCCTTTCGAGACCGAGCCCGGCGCCTGGATGCTCGTCCCGGGCAGCGAATTCCACGTCGCCGAATGGCGCGGGCTGCGCATCGCGGTCCTGATCTGCCTCGATGTGGAGTTGCCCGCGCTGTCCGCCCGGCTGGCCCCGCTCGGGATCGATCTCGTCCTCGTTCCGTCGATGACCGAGAGCGAGGCGGGTTACTGGCGCGTCTTCGGCTGCGCCAAGGCCCGGGCTATCGAATTGCAGGCCGTCGTCTGCGCCGTCGGTACGGTTGGCCCTTTTCTGACCAGCGGCCGTGTCGAAACCAACGTGTCCGGCGCCGCCGTCTACGTACCTTGCGAACCGGGCCTCGGACACAACGGCGTCCTCGCCGCTACCGGCCCCATGGCGGAGAGCCCGGAGCCGCTCGGCAGCCTGCTGGTGGCGCCCGATCTGCCGGTGGAAGCGGTGCGCGGCTTGCGCGCGGGCGGCGCGGAGGTCTGGCCAGGCTGCTGGCAGGCCGATGACGTGCGGATCGCCTGAGCGCTTCGCGGAGCCCGCTGGCTTCCCGCTCGTTCGGAGGCGCCGGCCATCGCGTACCCTTGCCGTGGTCCGGAATTGTTAACCACCTGTTGTCCTCCCCGCGTTACTAGAGCTTGCAGAACGGGGGAAAAGCCGTTACTTAAAATGGCACGTTTCCCGACAAGCAGAGGATGCCTCCGCCATGGCCCGCGTGACGGTCGAAGATTGCGTCGATAAGGTTCCCAACCGTTTTGAGCTGGTGCTGCTCGCCGCCCACCGGGCGCGGTCGATCTCGGCGGGTTCGCCGATCACCCTCGAACGCGAAAACGACAAGAATCCCGTGGTGGCGTTGCGCGAAATCGCCGAACGCACGATTTCGTCCGAGGATATGAAGGAAGATCTTATCCACACCATGCAGCGCTTTGTCGAGGTGGACGAGCCGGAACCCGACGCCGTTCCGATGCTGCCTGCCACAGCCGAACGCCCGGTGTTCGGACGTGACGACGAGGCATCCGATCTGGTGATCGACAGAATGACCGAGGAAGAGCTCCTGCGCGGCCTGGAGAGGAGCATTCCTTCGGATCAGCAGCAGGGCGGCCGGTCGCGCGGCTGAGGTAACCGTAAACAGTTGCGGCGGGTGAGGCTCCCGTCATGATGAGGCAATACGAACTCGTTGAACGAGTATTAAGCTATGATCCCGGCGCCAACGAGGCGCTGCTCAATCGAGCTTATGTCTATGCGATGCGGGCGCACGGCAATCAGAAGCGTGCATCGGGCGATCCGTATTTCTCTCATCCCCTCGAAGTGGCCGCGATCCTTACCGAGTTCGAACTGGACGACGCCACCATCGCCACGGCGCTCCTGCACGACACCATAGAGGACACCGAGACCACCAGGACCGAGATCGACGAGCTGTTCGGCGAGGAAATCGGCGCCCTCGTCGAGGGCCTGACCAAGATAGACAAGCTCAATCTCGTTTCCAAGCGGGCCGAACAGGCGGAGAATTTCCGCAAGCTCCTCGTCGCCATCTCCTCCGATATCCGCGTTCTGCTCGTGAAGCTCGCCGACCGCCTGCACAACATGCGCACGCTAGAGCACATGAAGCCCGAGTCGCGCAAGCGCATCGCGCAGGAAACCATGGATATCTACGCGCCGCTCGCCGGGCGCATGGGCATCCAGGAAATGAAGGACGAGTTGCAGGAACTCGCCTTCCGCTGGCTGCATCCGCAGGCATACGAAACGCTCGTCAACCAGCTCAACGCCCTGCGCCAGCGCAACCGGAACCTCATCCAAACCATCGCCGAGGAACTGCAGGCCAAGCTCGCCGAGCACGGCATCAGCGCCGAGGTTTCAAGCCGCGAGAAAAAGCCCTATTCCGTCTGGAAGAAGATGGAAAACCGCCAGATTTCGCTGGAGCAGCTCTCCGATATCTACGGCTTCCGCGTCATCGTCGAGAAGGTCGAGGAGTGCTACGCCGTGCTCGGCGCCGTGCACACGACTTGGCGTTCAGTGCCAGGGCGCTTCAAGGACTACATCTCGACGCCGAAATATAACGACTATCAGTCGATCCACACCACCATCGTCGGCCCCAGCCATCAGCGCGTCGAACTGCAGATCCGCACCAGATTGATGCATGAGATCGCCGAGTTCGGCGTCGCCGCGCACGCGCTCTACAAGGACGGTCTCGTCAAGACCAACGGCAGCGCGCCGCGACACTCGGGGTCGGAGGACGCCTCACCCTATCAGTGGCTGCGGCGGCTCGTGGACAACCTCCTCGAAGGCGACAACCCGGAGGAGTTCCTGGAGCACACCAAGCTGGAGCTTTTCCAGGACCAGGTGTTCTGCTTCACGCCGAAAGGACGGCTCATCGCCCTTCCCCGCGGCTCCACGGCCATCGACTTCGCCTATGCGGTGCATACCAATGTCGGCCATTGCTGCGTCGGGGCCAAGGTCAACGGCCGCCATATGCCGCTCATCAGCGAACTCAAGAACGGCGACGAGGTCGAAATCATCACCTCCGACGCGCAGACGCCGCCCGCCGCCTGGGAAACCATCGTGGTGACCGGCAAGGCGCGCTCCGCCATCCGCCGCGCCACGCGCGAGGCCATCCGCAAGCAGTACAGCGATCTCGGCCGCAATATCGTCAAGGGCGTGTTCCAGCAGCACGGCAAGGATTACGACGACGAAGCGGTCGCTTCCGCGCTCCCGCGCCTGTCGCAGAAGACCGTGGAGGACGCGCTTGCCCAGGTCGGCCGTGGCGAAATGCCCGCCGCCGACGTTTTCCGCGCCGTCTTTCCCAACGAGCATCCCGAGGACAGCCAGCAGCGCCGCAAGGTCATCAAGCGCCAGGAAGAAGGCTGGTTCAATCTGCGCCGCGTCATCGGCCTGAAATTCCGCTGGCCGGGCAGCTCGCCCTCTTCGCTCGCCGGCGAGGCGAACGGCGGCGTGCCCATTCGCGGCGCCAAGGACCTGCCAATCACCTTCGCGGCCGGCGGCGCCATCCCCGGCGAACGCATCGTCGGCATACTCCAGCCCGGCGAGGGCATCACGATCTACCCGATCCACTCGCCCGCGCTGAAGGAGTATTTCGACCAGATGGACCGCTGGATCGACGTCGCCTGGGACATCGACGAGGCCTCGACCGAACGGTTCCCGGCGCAGATCAAGGTCACCGCGATCAACGAACCTGGGTCGCTCGCCAAGATCGCCAACGTCATCGGCTCCACGGACGGCAATATCGACAAGCTGCAGATGCTCGGCCGCCGCGCCGATTTCACCGACATGCTGATCGACCTCGAAGTCTGGGATTTGAAACATCTTCGCGATATTCTTTCCGGGCTTCGCAATCTTTCGGCCGTAAGCTCCGTCGAGCGGGTGACGGTGTAGAAGCGCGTCGCACACGGCGCCGCCCCCGCGTGAAGCGGCGAGGAGCGCGTGGCCATGACCCAGCAGTTCGAGGACCGGGCCGAAAAGGTCTTCCTGATCGCTGTCTTTTCCCTTCTGGGGCTACTGCAGGCACTGACGGTCGCCGCGACCATCCAGGCCCGCGCATCGCTCGACTTCTGGGCGCTCACCCTGACGTCAAGGGTGTTCAGCCTGATGTTTCTGCTGATGGTCGTGGTGCTCACCCTGACGCGCCTGCCGCCCAAGGACAGCGCCAACGGCATCGAACCGCGCCTGACGGCGATCGCGGGCACATTCGCCATGACGCTGATCGTCGTCCTGCCGACGGCGGAGGTAAGCTACGCGTGGCGTCTGGCGGCAGCCATCCTCATCGTCACGGGGACGGTCTCGTCGGTCTACTGCCTGGCATGGCTAGGCCGGTCCTTCGCGATCCTGGCGTCGGCCCGCCGCCTCGTCACCGGAGGGCCATACGCCATCGTGCGCCACCCGCTCTACATCGCCGAAGCCGTCACGGTGACCGGCATGGTTATCGCGAACTGGTCGCTTCCGGCGGCCCTGCTGGCCATGTGCACGTTTCTCCTGCAGGTGCGCCGGATGTTCAACGAAGAGCGCGTGCTGCGCTCGGTCTTCCCGGAATACGAAGAGTATTCCGCCCGCGTGCCGATGATCCTGCCCTGCGCCGTTCGCCGCCTCAACTCGCGGCCTTCTGCTCCTCCGCCGGTGCACCCAGGCCGCGCGCCTTGAGGGCCTGCGCGATCTCGCCGAGGATGGCCGGATCGTCGATGGTCGCGGGCATCTTGTAGGACTCGCCGTCGGCGATATGGCGCATGGTGCCGCGCAAAATCTTGCCCGACCGCGTCTTGGGGAGCCGCTGGATGACGAGCGCCAGCTTGAACGCCGCCACCGGTCCGATTTCCTCGCGCACCTTCTGGATGACTTCCTTCTCGATTTCTTCCGCCGTCTTGGTCACCCCCGATTTCAGCACCACGAAGCCCGCCGGGACCTGCCCCTTGAGGGCATCCGCTACCCCGATGACGGCGCATTCGGCCACGTCCGGGTGGGAGGCGAGAACCTCCTCCAGCGCGCCCGTGGACAGGCGATGGCCCGCCACGTTGATGATGTCGTCGGTGCGCGCCATGATGAAGGCATAGCCATCCTTGTCGATGAAACCCGCATCGGCGGTCTTGTAGTAGCCCGGGAATTCCGACAGATAGCTCTCGCGGAAGCGCTGATCGCCATTCCACAGCGTCGGCAGGCAGCCCGGCGGCAGCGGCAGCCGGATCGACAGCGCGCCGGTCTGGCCGCGAGGCACTTCCTTATTGTCGTGGTCGAGCACGCGCAGGTCATAGCCCGGCATGGGCACGGTCGGCGAGCCATGCTTGATCGGGAGAGTCCCCAGCCCCACCGGATTGCCCGCAATCGGCCACGCCGTTTCCGTCTGCCACCAGTGGTCGATCACCGGCACCTTGAGCTGCTCCTCGGCCCATTCCAGCGTCGCCGGATCGGCCCGCTCGCCGGCCAGAAACAGGGTGCGGAAGCCCGAGAGGTCGTATTTGCCGATCAACGTACCGTCCGGATCGTCCTTCTTGATGGCGCGGAAGGCGGTCGGCGCGGTGAACAGCGCCACGGCTTTGTGCTCGGAGATCACGCGCCAGAACGCGCCCGCATCCGGCGTGCCGACGGGCTTGCCCTCGTACAGGATCGTCGTCGCGCCGTGCAGCAGCGGGGCGTAGACGATGTAGGAATGCCCAACCACCCAGCCGACATCGGACGCCGCCCAGAACACCTCGCCCGGCTCGACGCCGTAATGGTTCTTCATGGTCCATTTCAGCGCCACCATGTGCCCGCCATTGTCGCGGACGACGCCTTTCGGCTGGCCGGTGGTGCCGGAGGTATAGAGAATGTAGAGCGGATCGGTGGCGGCGACGATGGCCGCGTCGGCGCGCTTGCCGCGGGTCTTGGCCTCATCGAACAGCGCGGCCCAATCGGAATCACGGCCTGGAATGAGGATCGCGCGCTCCTCGGGGCGCTGAAAGATGATGCAGGCCTGCGGCTTGTGCCTGGCCTGCTCGATGGCCGAGTCGAGCAGCGGCTTGTATTTCACCACGCGTCCCGGCTCCAGCCCGCAGGACGCCGACAGGATCACCTTAGGCTGCGCGTCGTCCAGGCGGGTGGCCAGCTCATGCGCGGCAAAACCGCCGAACACCACGGAATGGATGGCGCCAAGCCGTGCGCAGGCCAGCATGCCGATTACCGCTTCGGGGATCATGGGCATGTAGATGACGACGCGGTCGCCCTTCTTCACGCCCTTGTCCCGTAAGCACGCGGCGAACGCCGCCACATCGTCGGTCAGCTCGGCGTAGGTGTAGGTGCGCTTGGTGCCGGTCATGGGGCTGTCGTAGATGAGCGCAAGCTGATTCGGCCGCCTGCCCGTGATCACATGCCGGTCGAGACAGTTGACCGCGGTATTGCACTGCGCGCCCGCAAACCAGCGGCCATATTGCCCCTGCCGCGCATCGAAAATCTTGGTGGCGGGCTTGATCCAGTCGATTTCCTCGGCGGCGGCAGCCCAGAAACCTATGGGGTCGCGTTTCCAGCTTTGATAAACCTCGTGATACCGGCTCATTACGGCCCCTCCTGTCATTCTTTACTCTCCCGGCGCGCGCCTGCCGGTGATAAGATCCCGCCCCGATAGCGAGGAAACGCTGGCGCCATAGTGCGGAGCGCGGGCGAAGCTGACAAGCTGTTCTTTTGGGCAATAAAGTGGCTGAGAATGCCACGCAGAAGAAAGAAGGAAGGGCGATGAGCACCCCCTATTCGACCGATCTCGACCGATGCCCCGCCAACTACCAGCCGCTCACGCCTCTGACCTTTCTCGCGCGGGCGGCGCTCGTCTTCCCGGACCATCCGGCGGTGGTGCATGGCCGCCAGCGCATGACCTACGGGCAATATTACGCGCGGACGCGGCAGCTCGCCTCGGCGCTGAAACGGGCCGGTGTGCGCGCGGGCGACACGGTGTCGGTGATGCTGGCCAACACCCCGGCGATGCTGGAGGCACATTTCGGCGTGCCGATGACGGGTGCGGTGCTGCATTCGATCAACACGCGGCTGGATGCAAGCATCATCGCCTTCCAGCTCGATCACGCCGACAGCAAGGTGCTGATCACCGACACCGAATATTCGGGCGTGATGAAGGAGGCGCTCGGCCTCGCCAAGGTCAAGCCGCTGGTGATCGACTACGCCGACCCGGAGTTCGAGACTGCGGGCGGACGCATCGGCACGGAGGACTATGAAGCGTTCCTGGCCACGGGCGAGGCGGATTTCGCCTGGAGCCCGCCCGCCGACGAGTGGGACGCCATTTCGCTGAATTACACATCAGGCACGACCGGCAATCCGAAAGGCGTCGTCTACCATCACCGCGGCGCCTATCTCCTGGCGCAGGGCAACGTCCTGGCGGCGGGGATCGGCAGGCACCCCGTCTATCTGTGGACGCTGCCCATGTTCCATTGCAACGGCTGGTGCTTCCCCTGGACCATGGCGCTGATGGCCGGGACGAATGTCTGCCTGCGTTATGTGCGCTCGGGCGCGATCTGGAGCGCGCTGGCGGACGAGAAGGTGACGCATCTGTGCGGCGCGCCCATCGTCATGTCCACCATCCTCAATGCGCCCGAGGCCGAGAAGCGCGAACTGGCCACGCGCGTGCAGTTCCTCACCGCCGCTGCCCCGCCGCCGGAAGCCGTGCTGGCGGCGATGGCCGGCGCGGGTTTCAACGTGACGCATCTCTACGGTCTGACGGAGACCTACGGCCCCGCCGTCGTCAACGAGTGGAAGGCGGCGTGGGACGATCTCGACGGTCCGGGCCGTGCGGCGATGAAGGCGCGGCAGGGCGTGAAATACCAGTCGCTGGAAGATTTGACGGTCCTCGATCCAGAAACCATGCAGCGCGTCCCCGCCGATGGCGAGACGATCGGCGAGGTCATGTTCCGCGGCAATGTGGTGATGAAGGGCTACCTCAAGAACCCCGCTGCCACCGCCGAGGCCTTCGCGGGCGGCTGGTTTCACTCCGGCGATTTAGGCGTCCTTCACCCTGACGGCTACATCCAACTGAAAGACCGTTCCAAAGACATCATCATCTCGGGCGGCGAGAACATCTCGTCCATCGAGGTGGAGGATGTGCTGTACAAGCATCCGGCCGTGCAGGCGGTGGCGGTGGTCGCCAAGCCGGACGACAAGTGGGGCGAAACCCCTTGCGCGTTCGTGGAGCTGCGGCCGGACGCGGCAGTGACCGCGGAGGAGCTGATCGCCTATGCCCGCGAGCATCTCGCCCATTACAAGGCTCCGCGCCATGTCGTCTTCACGGAGATCCCGAAGACATCGACGGGGAAAATTCAGAAATTCCGCCTTCGCGAGATCGCCCGTGATATATAAGGAAATGCGCGCGCCTGGAGGGTGGATCGGGCAGGCGGTTTGCGCCGTGCAATCAGTCCCCTTCCGATAATGGCCCCCCATGGCCAACGCCGGGGCGGCCGATCGGGAGAGCAGGGAGAGAAGGTTCAGCTTTTGTTGCCTTGGATGGCCGGGTCTTCGTCCGGCGTTGTTGCAGTTGATGCGCTGTGAAGGATGCGGGTGAAGTGACGCACCGGTTGGAGGTGTCCGATGAATGATGACCGCAGCCAGCGTCTCCGCGAGGCGCTGGCGCAGCTTAAACAGGAACACCGCGATCTGGACGAGGAAATCGTCACGCTCGAACACACCGTTCGTGCCGATCAGCTCCAGATTAAGCGGCTGAAGAAGAAGAAGCTCAATCTCAAGGACGAGATCGCCCGCGTCGAGGACGAGCTGTTCCCTGACATAATCGCTTGAGGAGACCGCTTTTTCTTGCGTCGGAGCGCGGGTTCCGGTATCCGGCGCGGACATACATTTCAGCATATCACGGGCAGAACAGTGACCAGTCAGCAACCTTCCGTCGGCGTTATCATGGGAAGCCAGAGCGATTGGCCGGTGATGCGACGCGCCTGCGATGCGCTGGATGAGCTGGGCGTCCCCTACGAAGCCCGCATCGTCTCCGCGCACCGCACGCCCGACCGGCTTTACGCCTACGCTAGGGCCGCCAAGGGCCGCGGTCTGAAGGTCATCATCGCCGGGGCGGGCGGGGCCGCGCATCTGCCGGGGATGACTGCGTCAATGACGCCGCTGCCGGTGCTCGGCGTACCGGTCCTGTCCTCGCAATCGCTCGCGGGGATCGACAGTCTCCTGTCGATTGTGCAGATGCCCTCCGGCGTCCCCGTCGGCACGCTGGCGGTCGGCGAAGGTGGCGCTTTCAATGCAGGCGTGCTGGCGGCGCAGATCGTGGCGCTCGGAGATCCGGAGCTGGCAACCCGCTTCGAGGCGTGGCGGGCTGCGCGCACGGCGGCGGTCGCGGAGGCGCCGAGCGATGACGGATAAGCCGCTGCCGCCCGGCGGCACCGTCGGTATTCTCGGCGGCGGCCAGCTCGGGCGCATGCTGGCGATGGCTGCGGCGCGGCTCGGTTTGCGCACGGCGATCTTCGCCCCCGAAGCGGACAGCCCGGCCTTCGACGTGGCCGCCTGCCGGATCTGCGCCCCCTATGACGACGCCGCCGCGCTCTCAGCTTTTTCCCATGAGGCGGACGTCGTGACGCTCGAATTCGAAAACGTCCCGGTCAAGACGGTCGAGACGATCGAACGGCAGACGCGCGTCTTCCCGTCGCGGCGGGCGCTGGCCGTAGCGCAGGACCGGATCGCGGAGAAACAGTTCGTTGCGTCACTCGGATTGCCGCTCGGCGCCTGGGAGCCCGTGCCGAGCTCTGCGGCGCTGCGCGAGGCCCTGGCGCGACTGAGAGCGGAGCCGTCCACGCGGACGCCGCCCGTCTTCCTCAAGCGCGCCCGCCACGGCTATGACGGCAAGGGCCAGATGACCATCACCGGCGAGGCGGATCTGGACGCCGCGGAGGATTGGCTTGGCGAAGACAGCGCCGTGCTGGAAGCCGCCGTACCCTTCGCCCTGGAAATATCCATGATTGCCGTGCGCGACCGCCGCGGCGCCATGGCTTTCTACGATGCGCCGCAGAACACGCATGAAGGCGGCATCCTGCGCGAAAGCACCGTTCCGGCGCCGGTCGCCGATGCCACGCTCCGCCGCGCCGAAGACTGCGGTCGCAGCATCGCTAGCGCACTCGACTATGTGGGCGTGCTGGCGGTGGAGATGTTCGTCGTGAGGGATGCGGATGGCGCCGAGCGCCTTCTCATCAACGAGATCGCGCCGCGCGTGCACAACAGCGGCCACTGGACGGCGGAGGCCTGCGCCATCAGCCAGTTCGAAAACCACATCCGCGCCGTGGCGGGCTGGCCGCTGGGCGACACGGGACGGCATTCGGACGCGCGGATGGTCAATCTGCTCGGCGACGAGGCGCATGACTGGCAGGCGCTGATCGAGGCGGACCCGCGCCGCGCCATACATCTTTACGGCAAGGCCGAAGCGCGTCCGGGCCGCAAGATGGGGCACTATGTGGAGCTGTCGTCGCGGCATTAGCGCCAGCCGTAACCGCCGGGTACAAAAAACGATAAGACCGCTTGAAAAAGCGGCGGCGATGCGCCATAAGACAATCTCCCGCCGCTGGTCAGCGGCGATTGGAGTGCGGGTGTAGCTCAGGGGTAGAGCACAACCTTGCCAAGGTTGGGGTCGTGGGTTCAAATCCCATCGCCCGCTCCAATTTTCCAGACGAAAAGTCCTTGGAAATCAACGACTTTTAGCGCTTTCGGCGATGGGAACAAATGTTCTTGTCATTCAACGTTGGCGCATCAAGGCGCATGAACGACCCATGAACCTATGGTTCCGCGATGGGGTATGTTTGGGTTGCAAATTCACCACACGTTCTCATCGCCTCGTCTCGCCGTCCCTGACGGTGAGCGATTTTGCACGCCTGCAACCATTAGGAGCACCATGAGCCAGTACGCGCCACCCGACAAAGTACCCCTCTATCCGGACGTCCTGCAGCAGGTGGAAGAAGACGGCACC
>JBNKDX010000038.1:0-11195 GCA_050288485.1 Rhodomicrobiaceae bacterium
ACGAGCTTGCCGCGCACATCGCCCAGAAATTGCGCCGGAAGGCTGGCGGCGGCGTCCTGCACCCACCATTCGCCATCGGCGAAGCCGTCCAGTTCCTCGACGCGGCCCTTCGCGGCGATGCGCACCGATCCCGTGGGCAGTACGATGCCGCCGAAGCGCTTCGCCCAGTCGGCGGCAGCGGATTTCACCGTGAGATCAAGAGCGGGCTCGATGAGATGCTGCCCCGCCATGCGGTATGTCTCGTCCTCGCCATAGCCCGCCACCCAGCGTTCCCACAGCCACTCCGGCGTGTTGAGACGGGCCGGGTCCTGCGCTGCGGCGAGAGCGGCGCCCTTTTCCGAGATGCGGCGCAGCACGGCGTTGGCCAGACGCGCGAAGCGCCTCGCCTGCTGGTCGCCGCGCACCTGGAACACAGCCAAGTTGATCACCGCATGCGGCGGCGATTTCATGAACACGAGCTGCGCGGCGGCGGCCAGGAGAATTTCGTCCAGCCGCCCGCGCTTTGGCGGCAGCGGCTTGTCGATGAAGGCGGCGACGATGGCGCGAAGCTGACCCAGACGCCGCAGCGCCGTCGTTGCAATGGCGCGGGCAAACGCGCGGTCACGCGCCTCCAGCTTGGCGAACGGCTCACTGGCTGCGGCTTCATCGAAGGCGTCGTCGAACGGCCGCCGCCCGATCAGCACAGCCGCCAGCACGCGCACAGCCATCTGCCGGGCCTTGAGGCCAGCACGGTCAGCAGCGCTCAATCGGTCCTCGCGCGGGCGAAATAAAAGAGAGGCGAACACGTCTCCCGCCTTAACTCCGGGTCACAACGAGGCCGCATCATGGCAGCGCGCGATCCGATTCGGCAACACCCCGCACTCAACCCCACGGCCCTTTTCCCCCCGGATTACCGCCGCCCCACGGTCCGCGCGGCGCAGGCGGCTCCTGATGCCCCGCGCCCTGCCCCATTTCCATGGCGATTTCCTCAAGCTGGGCGATGCGGTTCTCGGTGTCGGGGTGGGTGGAGAAAAGATTGTCCATGCCACGGCCCGTCAGCGGGTTGACGATGAACATATGCGCGGTGGCTGGATTGCGCTCGGCGGCCTCGTTGGGGATCTGCTCCGCGGCGCGCGAAATCTTGCGCAGAGCCGAGGCGAGCCACAGCGGATGCCCGCTAATGATGGCGCCGAGCCGGTCGGCCGCGTATTCGCGCGACCGGCTGATCGCCATCTGGATGAGCCCGGCAGCAAGGGGCGCGAGGATCATCATCGCGAGCATGCCGAAAATGCCAAAGCCGCGGTTCTCCCCGTCGCGGCTGCCGCCGCCGAACAGAAAGCCGAACTGCGCCAGCATCGAGATAGCGCCGCCGATGGTCGCGGCGATCGTCATGGTGAGCGTGTCGCGGTTCTTCACGTGCGCCAGCTCATGCGCGATGACGCCCGCCACCTCCTCGCGGCTCAGCCGGTCGAGAAGGCCGGTCGTGGCCGCGACCGCCGCGTGCTCCGGGTTGCGGCCGGTGGCGAAGGCGTTGGGCTGGTCCTGATAGATGAGATAGACGCGCGGCATCGGGAGCTGCGCGTTCTCGGCGAGCTGGCGCACCATGTTGTAGAACTCGGGCGCACTATGGGGGGCCACCTCCTGCGCATTGTGCATGGCGAGGACCATTCTGTCGGAATTCCAGTAGCTGAAAACGTTCATGGCGAGGGCCACGAGGAAGGCGATCACCATGCCGGTCTTGCCACCCAGCGCGAAGCCGATGGCCATGAACAGGGCCGTCAGCGCGGCCAGAAGCAAAGCGGTACGGAAGAAATTCATGTTCGCCTCGCAGGAATTCGGGGCTTTCACCCCCGGCATTCATATGCCCCTATATCATGGGTGTCGCCTCTCGCGGCAACAAGATGATGCGGACCGTAATACGGCGTGCCCGGTATCCTCGGGCGTGCGATGCGGCCCGCTATTCCGCCGCGGCGGTGCGGCGCGGCGTCAGACGCATCATCAGCGCGCGCAAGGCCGCCGGCTTGATCGGTTTGCGTAAAAGATGCAGGTGGTGCTCGCGCGCCTCGCTTTCGACGTCGGGCGAGTAATTGGCGGTGATAAGGACCGCCGGGATTTCGTGTCCGGCCTTGGCGCGAATCGCGCTGATGCAGTCCGTACCCGTGGCGTTCTCAAGGTGATAGTCCGCGAGGATAAGCTCCGGGACCAGGCCCTTCTCGTCGAGCAGCTTCGCCGCTTCGCCCGCGCTCACCGCCGTCAGCACGCGGCAGCGCCAGTTTTCCAGCATGGAGCGCATGCCGTCGAGAATGGCGGGCTCGTTATCCACGCACAGCACGACGCTGCCATCGAACTGGCCATGGGCCAGCGCGCTCGGCGCCTGCTGCGGCTTCTCCGGAACCGCCTCCGTGCTGATGGGCAGGTCCAGCCCGAAGACCGAACCGCGCCCCATCTTCGAGGAGAGGCGAATGCCATGACCCAGCACGCGCGCGATCCGCTCCACGATCGACAGGCCCAGCCCGAGGCCGTGCACCGTCCCCGTCCCCGAGTTCAGGCGGTGAAACTCCTTGAAGATGAGCGCCTGCTTCGATTTCGGGATGCCCGGCCCGGTGTCGTGCACCTCGACCGTCACCCGCCCGTCGCGGCGGCGGCAGCCGACGAGCACGTGGCCGCGCGCAGTGTATTTGATGGCGTTGGACACGAAATTCTGCAGCACGCGGCGGACGAGGCGCCGGTCGGAGCGCACCGGCAGGCTGCAGGGCATGACGGTCAGCGCCACGCCGCGCTCCTGCGCCTGCGGGCCATACTCGATTTTGAGCTGCTGCAGCAGTTCGCCGATGGTGAAGGTGGTGATTTCGGGCTTCTGCGCCCCCGTGTCGAGGCGCGAGATGTCGAGGAGCGCGTTGAGGATTTCCTCCACGGCCCCCAGCGAGGCGTCGACATTCGTTGCCAGACGCGCGAGTTCGCCAGGTGGCTGGCGTTCGACGAGGCTCGTCGTATAGAGGCGCGCGGCGTTCAACGGCTGCAGGATGTCGTGGCTGGCGGCGGCGAGGAAGCGCGTCTTGTCGAGATTGGCCTCGTCCGCCTTGGTCTTGGCCTCGGCGAGCGCCTTGTTCACGGTCATCAGTTCGGCGGTGCGCTCGCGGACGCGGCGTTCGAGCGTTTCGTTGGCCCGCGCCAGGGCTTCGGCTGCGGCGACGCGGCCGGTGATGTCGGAATAGGTGGCGACGATGCCGCCCTGGGGCATGGAGTGCGTACGCACCTCCACGACCCGCGAGCCGCCATCGAGGCGCTCCTGGAAGGTCTCCATGGTGACGACGTATTTGCGAATGCGCTGCGAGACGAAATCGTCGAACGTGGCGGCGTCGGCCTCCCTGGAACCCATGTGGCGGATGATCTGGTCGAGCGGTACGCCCACCCGTCCCAGATGCGCGGGCAGGCTCAGAAGCTCACGGAACTCGCGGTTCCAGCAGATCAGCCGCATGTTGCGGTCGAAGACGGCGATGCCCTGATGCACCTGATCGAGCGCGGACTGCAGCAGGTCGCGGTTGTACTGGATGGCCTCGGAGGCGTCGTCGAGGAGCTTGAGCGCGGATTTCATCCCGACATTGCGCCGCCTGAGGGTCAGCGACATGACGAGCCGCGACGACGCCGTGCCGATGGCGCTGGCCAGCAGGTTCTCGGTGAAGCGCATCAAATGGATATCGGCCTCTCCCTTGGGCGTCAGCGCCACATTCTGCGAGGCTGCGTAGTCGGCGAAGGAGCGGTGCGCGCGCTCCTCGCCCAGATAGCGGGCGACGGTGCGCATCAGGTCTTCCACCGTGACCGAGGTGCGCCACGCCCGGAACGCCGTGGTCGCGGGGCGGGGAAAGTTGTCCTCGATGAAGACGTTCGCCTGCACGCGCTCGATCGGCTCCGGCGCGCGCAGCATCGAGACGGTGACATAGGCGAGGATGTTGAACAGCATGCTCCAGACCACGCCGTGGCTCAGCGGGTCGAAGCTCACATAGAACAGCATTTGCGGGCGCAGGAAGGTCAGCCCGAACAGGCCGTGCTCCATGATATCGGGCGCCATGAGCCCGGCTTTGACGAAATACGGGATGAGGAGCGTGTAGGTCCACACCGCGAAGCCCGCCAGAATGCCCGCGATGGCGCCGCGCGCGGTGGCGTTGCTCCACATCAGGCCGCCGAAGAACGCGGGCGCGAATTGCGCGATGGCCGCGAAGGACAGCAGGCCAATGGTCGCCAGGCCGTAAGTATTGCCGACCAGCCGGTAGAACATGTAGGCCAGCAGCAGAATCGCGAAGATTGCGAAGCGCCGGATGTTGAGCAGCACCGCGCCCATGTCACGCCGCTCGGCGAGGCCGAGCTGGCGGCGGTGCAGGATGATCGGCATCACCAGATCGTTGCAGACCATGATCGACAGCGCCACCGACTCGACGATGACCATGGCGGTCGCCGCCGACAGCCCGCCGAGAAAGGCGACGATGGTGAAGACGCGCGCCCCTTGCGAAATGGGCAGCGCCAGGAGGAACATGTCGGGATCGACGGTGCTCTTCTCGAAGGTCAGAAGCCCGGCGATGGCGATGGGCACGACGAAAATGTTGATGGCGACGAGGTAGAACGGAAACAGCCACGTGGCCCGCCCCACCTCGTTGTCGGCGTTGTTCTCGACGATGGTTACGTGGAATTGCCGCGTGAGCAGCAGAATGCACACCGAACTGAGAAACGTGACCGTCAGCCAGGTGCCGCCGTGGAAGCCGCGCGCGAACAGGCCGATGATCTCGGGCTTCTGCGCCGCGCGTTCGATCAGCGGGCCGATACCCCCGAACATCGAATAGACGATGAAGCTGCCGACGATGAGGAACGCCGCGATCTTCACCACGGATTCCGTGGCGATGGCCAGCATCAGCCCCTCCTGATGCTCGGTCGCGTCAATATGGCGCGTGCCGAAAAGGATCGCGAAGACCGCCATGGTCATGGCGATGATGAAGGTGAGGTCACTGGACGGGTCGGCCGCAAGGATCGGGGGACTCGCGCCGAGCGGCTGGATGAGCGTCGCCGCCGATTGCGACACGGCCTTTGAGCTGCAGCGCGATATAGGGCAGCACGCCCGCCACGGCGATGATGGTGACAATGGCGGCGAGAAAGGGGTTCTTGCCATAGCGCGCGGCGATGAAATCGGCGATCGAGGTGATGTTCTGGGCTTTCGACAGCTTGACGATGCGCGAAATGAGCGGCCGTCCGAAGGCGAAGACCACGATAGGACCGAGATAGACGGCGAGGAAGTCGAGGCCCGCCTGCGTGGCGAGACCGACGCTGCCGAAGAACGTCCAGGAGGTGCAGTAAACCGCGAGCGAGAGGGCGTAGATGGTCGGGCGCGCCTTCTTGCCCGGTCCTCGGTCTCTTGCGTATTTGTCCCCGAAATAGGCGACGGCGAAAAGGAAACCGACATAGCACAGGGCAACGGTGACGATGATCCAGCCGTTGATCATGCGGGGCGTTCTTCCCTCTTACGCGGATACACGAACAGACGCCGCCGCGCGGTGGGCCGCGAGACGCGTCCGTAGAATGATTCAGCATATCACAGCGGCAGCCGCCTGATAAATGTGCGGCAGGGGAGAACGTGAACGGGCGAGCGCAGAAGACAGCAAGAGCCTGGCGGGGCGCCACGGCAGATGCGCGGCGCCCCCCGGCTTGGTTACTCCGCGGTCTCGGACTCGGACGGCGTGATTTCCTTGCCGGTGGCCTGATCGACCACCTTCATGGACAAACGCACCTTGCCGCGGTCCATGTCCAGGAACTTGACATAGACCTCCTGCCCCTCCTTCACGACTTCCTTCACCGTCTTCGGGCGGCCCGGAGCGAGCTGCGAGATGTGCACCAGCCCGTCACGTGCGCCGAAGAAGTTAACGAAGGCGCCGAACTCGACGACCTTCACCACCTTGCCCTTGTAGATCTGGCCGATCTCCGGTTCGGAGGTGATGGTCTTGATCCGGTGAATGGCGGCTTCGATGGACTTGTGGTTCGAGGCCGCCACCTTCACAGTGCCGTCGTCGCTGATGTCGATCTTGGCACCGGTTTCCTCGACGAGGCCGCGGATCACCGAGCCGCCGGAGCCGATAACGTCGCGGATCTTGTCGGTCGGGATGGTGATGACCTCGATGCGCGGCGCATGTTCGCCGAGCGAGGCGCGCGCAACGCCCAGAGCTTTCGCCATCTCACCGAGAATATGCATGCGGCCATCCTTGGCCTGGGCCAGCGCGACCTCCATGATTTCCGCGGTGATCCCGGTGATCTTGATGTCCATCTGCAGCGAGGTCACGCCCTCGGACGTGCCCGCGACCTTGAAGTCCATGTCGCCGAGATGGTCCTCGTCGCCGAGGATGTCCGACAGCACGGCGAAATCGTCGCCTTCCTTGATGAGGCCCATGGCGATGCCCGCCACGGGGCGCTTCAGAGGGACGCCCGCATCCATCAGCGCCAGCGATGAGCCGCAGACCGTGGCCATCGACGAGGAACCGTTGGATTCGGTGATCTCCGACACGACGCGCAGCGTGTAGGGGAACTCCTCCGTCTTGGGCAGCACCGGGTGCAGCGCCCGCCAGGCGAGCTTGCCGTGGCCGATTTCGCGCCGTCCGGGCGATCCCACGCGGCCGGTTTCGCCGACCGAGAATGGCGGGAAATTGTAATGCAGCAGGAAGTTTTCCTTGTAGGTGCCTTCCAGCGCGTCGATCCACTGCTCGTCCTCGCCGGTCCCCAGCGTGGCCACGCACAGGGCCTGCGTTTCACCGCGCGTGAACAGCGCAGAGCCGTGGGTGCGCGGCAGGATGCCCGCTTCGGCGACGATCGGGCGGACGGTGACGAGGTCGCGGCCGTCGATGCGTTTCTTCGTCTTCAGAATATTGCCGCGCACGACCGTCTTTTCGAGTTCCTTGAAAACCCCGGCGATTTCGCCTGCCACCGACAGATCGGCATCTTCCGGAAGCAGCTCCTCCAGCACCTTGGTCTTGATCTCCGCGACCTTGTCGAGGCGCGGCTTCTTCTCCGCGATCTGATAAGCTTTCTTGAGATCCTTCTCGGCGAGCTTCTTGATTTTTGCTTCGAATTCGCTCGCGCCCTTTTCGGCGATTTCCCACGGCTCTTTCGCCGCGTGCTCGGCAAGGCGGATGATGGCGTCAATCACCGGCTGGAACGATTCGTGGCCGAACGTCACCGCGCCGAGCATGATTTCCTCGGACAGCTCCTTGGCCTCCGATTCGACCATCAGAACCGCGTCCGCCGTACCGGCGACGATGAGTTCGAGCTCCGTGTTCTTGACCTGATCACAGGTCGGATTGAGGACATATTGGCCGTCGATATAGGCCACTTTCGCGGCGCCGACCGGCCCCATGAACGGCACGCCCGACAGCGTCAGCGCGGTGGACGCGGCGATCATGGCCACGACGTCGGGATCACTTTCCAAATCGTGGGACAACACGGTAACGATGACCTGGACTTCATTCTTGAAGCCGCTGGCGAAAAGCGGGCGAATCGGACGGTCGATCAGGCGGGAAATCAGCGTTTCACGCTCGCTTGGGCGGCCTTCGCGCTTGAAATAGCCGCCGGGAATCTTACCCGCCGCGTAGGTTTTTTCCTGATAATGAACCGTGAGGGGAAAGAAATCCTGGCCGGGCTTGGCTTCCTTTTCTGCGACGATGGTCGCCAGGACCGTGGTCTCGCCATACTGGACCAGCACCGCCGCAGTGGCCTGACGCGCAATGCGGCCCGTCTCGAATTTCAGCGGACGGCCGCCCCAGTTGATTTCTTCCCGATGGATATCAAACATTTCGGATTATTCCAATGCTAATGCGCCGGAGCAGAATTACCCCAGCTTCGTTTTTCGATCGCTGTTTGCGAAATTAGCCTTAGCTCAAAACTTGCGCCGAGAACAGACCCGATACGCTCGTTTCTTGCGCAACTCCCAGGAAACGGACATACGTTTGCGGAGGAGCGGCCACCCGGTGCGCCCTTCGCCTCGTCCCCGGTAATAAAGAAGCCTCCCGGCCAAGGCTTCATCCGGCCGGTGGCAATGGCAGTACTCGCGGAGTGTCGAGCCTACTCAGCCTCCACCCGCGCGGCGTTCGCCAGATGTTCGAGGAGCGGAGCGGCCTGCCGCAGGTCGTAGCCCGCCTTGGCGGTCTTCGCGAGAACCTCCATGAGGGGGGTGCCCCGCGCCGCCATGGCCGCCGCGAGGATGATCGACGAGCGCAGACCGGAGCGGCAGAACGCCAGAACGCGGCCGTCGGTCTCATCCAGAAGCCGCGCCAGCGCCGCGACCTGCGTGGGCTGGATCGATGGCGGCGCCGTAAAGGGCAGATCGACGTAGGCCATGCCGAGCCCGGCGGCGGCCTCGGCGAGGTCTTTCGTCTTCGGCTGCCCCCAGCTTTCGCCATCGGGGCGGTTGTTGACGATCGCCTTGACGCCCGCCGCAGCGGCCTGCGCCAGATCGGCCGGATGTAACTGTCCGGCAATCACGGTTCGTTCGTCGATCGGTATGAGCTGCACCATAAATCAGCATTCCATGACTGTTGAAACGAGCGTCCGGCGACGTATACACGCAATGAAAAACAAAAGACATGCCTGTCCCGCTGAAATCCGCGTGAAGAACGCGTTTTTCTGCATAGGCGACGGCCTTTGTCAGGAAGGGTACGCCATCGCCGGAATCGCTTTCCGCAAGCCATTCGAAGCCTTCACGGCGGTGCGACGGGACGCCGCACACACGGTTTGACGGCGCATAAATGTGATGCTACATAACTATTATATTCGTGAATAAATATGGAAAGGGGTAAACTGCCTCCGCGAAGGCTTTTGCAGCACAGCTACGCTGAATCAGCGCGCGTTGGCGTCATGTCGAGAAGAAGGCCGGAAAAGGCCTGCAAGAACAAACGGCTGTACATAGGGAGGAATGAATGCACAGCGGATCACGTTTCTATAAAGGCGCGCGGCTCGCCGCGGCCATGGCCGGACTCGCCGCGCTTACCGGCTTCGGTCTGGCGCCGGCGCATGCGCAGGAATTGACGGTGGGTGTCACTGTCACCACGACCGGACCGGCCGCCGCGCTCGGCATCCCGGAGAAGAAGGCGATGGCTCTCTGGCCGGACGCCATCGGCGGCTTCAAGGTGAAAACCATCGTGCTCGACGATGGCGCCGATCCCACTGCGGCAACCACCAACGCCCGCCGTCTGATCACCGAGAACAAGGTGGACGTCATCCTGGGCTCGTCCACGACACCGGCATCCACCGCGGTCTCCAACGTTGCCTTCGAGGCGGGCGTGCCGCACATCGCGCTCGGACCGGTGGTGCTCAAGCCGGGGCGCAAGAAGTGGACGGTGATCATGCCTCAGCCCGTCAGCCTGATGGCCAAGGCGATCTTCGAACACATGGTCAAGAACAAGGTCAAGACGGTGGGGCTGATCGGCTTCGGCGACTCCTGGGGCGACCTTTGGGTGAAGATCTTCAAGGGCATCGGCGAGCCGATGGGCCTCAAGCTCATTGCCGAGGAGCGCTATGCGCGCGCCGACACCTCCGTGGCGGGACAGGCGCTGAAGCTGGTTGCGGCCAAGCCCGACGCCATTCTGGTTGCGGCGTCCGGCACGGGCGCGGCCCTGCCCCAGGTTGCGTTGAAAGAGCGGGGCTTCCCGGGGTTGATCTATCAGACGCATGGCGCGGTCAGCCGCGATTTCATCCGCATTGCGGGCAAGGCGGCCGAGGGCGCCATCCTGCCGACCGGCCCCGTCATGATGGCCGAGTTCCAGCCGGACAGCGCGCTGACCAAGAAGCCGGGCCTCGAATTCGTCAAGGCCTACGAAGGCAAGTACGGCGAGGGCAGCCGCTCGCAATTCGCAGGACATGCGTGGGACGCGCTCCAGGTTCTGAAGCGCATCGTGCCGGTCGCCGCGAAGACGGTGAAGCCGGGCACGCCCGAGTTCCGCGAGGCGCTGCGCAAGGCGCTCCTTACCGAAAAGGAGATCGCGGGATGCCACGCCGTGTTCAACTTCACCGAAGAGGACCGCTACGGCGTGGATGAGCGCGCCCGTATCTTGATCACGGTGAAGGACGGCAAATTCGCGATCGTGAAATAAGACCAGACAAGAACTGGCGATGCAGAGAACGGCTGCGGGGCAATCCTCGCGGCCGTTTTTTGTGCAGAAGCATCGGGTAAACGTCGCGAGCCGGCGACGAGGCTATCCTTTGAGGGTGGCGGCAGCTTCCTCCGCCCCGGCCTCTGCCAACAAGGCAGAGGCCCCTGTCCAGAGCCTGCGTCCCAGCAGGACCAGGATCGTGGCGCCGAGAGCGAAGCAGAAGCTGACCGCGGGCACGGGTCCCGCCTCGTCGCCCTGCACCGCGAACGACGCCACCAGCGGGCCGAAGGCCGATCCCACGAGTTGCGCCGCCGGAATGAGCATGGCGACCCTGCCCCTGCCGCCGACGCGGAGGGCGAGACCGATGTGGAAGGGCATGAGGAACAGCCACGTGAAGCCGAAAGCGGCGCACAACAGAACGAATGCCAGCATGGCGCCGGGCGGCAGGAAGTATATGCCGCCGGCGAGGGCGGCAAGCATCGCCCCGCCCACTCCCAGCGTTGGCGCAACGCGGAGCCGCCGGATGAACCACACGGCCGCGATGCCGCCAAGCACCTGCAGGAACAACACCCCCGATATCACCGACTGGGCGCCTTTTGCGTCAAACCCCAGGCGCAGACCGATGGGCTCCAGATAAGCCCAAAGAGAACCGATTGCCGACATATGCAGGAAGGCGATGGCCAGCGGCAGCACGCGGGCGACCGGCCAGGAGGTCGCTTCCACGGCTTTGTCCGCCGCCGCCAGCGGCGCCAGCCCCCGCGGCAGCCACAATGCGGCGAGCACAGCGAACAAGGTGACGGCGGCCAGCACCTGGAACCCGCCCTGCCATCCCCCGCGCGGCACGGCGATCCACGCCAGCAGCAGCGCCATTCCCGCCTGGCTCAAGGTCTGCACCACCATGAAGACGGCGGCCAGCCGGTCCGGCCGCTGAGACCGGACAATGGTGGCGGTGGCGGCCCACACCAGCACCCCTTCGGCCACCCCCGCGATGGCCCGTGCGGCGAGGAACCCGCTATCGTTTGTGGCGAACAGCGTGGCCACGTCGAAGGCCGCGGCCAGGATGAGCGCCATCGCGGAGATGAGCCGGTAGCGCGACAC
>JBNKDX010000039.1:0-11103 GCA_050288485.1 Rhodomicrobiaceae bacterium
GATTTCAAGGAACTGCTGCGTCAGGGCGGTATCGAGGTTGGCGGTCGGCTCGTCCGCGACGATGACCTCGGGGCTGTTGATGAGCGCCCGCGCGATGGCCACGCGCTGCGCCTCGCCGCCGGAGAGAAGCTCCACCGGCGTGTCCGCCCGCTCAGCCACTTCGAGCAGCGCCAGAAGCTCACGGGCGTGCGCCTCAAGAGCCCCGCGCGGCGCACCGAGCGGGTAGGCGGGCAGCATGATGTTTTCCAGCGCCGTGATGCCGCGGATCAGATTGTGCTGCTGGAAGACGAAGCCGAAAGTCTTGCGCCGCACTTCGTTGAGGAACTTTTCCGGCAGGCCGGACAGCACCTCGCCATTCAGCCGCACCCGCCCGGTGGTCGGCCGCGCAAGGCAGCCGATGAGCGTCAGCAGCGTGGTCTTGCCGGAGCCGCTCGGGCCCTTGAGCACGGTTACGCCGCCGCCGATGGTCAGATCGACGCCGCGGATGGCCGCCACTTCGTTGCTGCGGCCCTGATTGTAAACCTTGGTTATGTCGGTGAGTTCGATCAAGGACTGCCTCCGGCGCCGCCCCGTGCGGTTCTGCGGGCCTCGATGAAGCGCCGCAAGAGCGGAAATGCGCCGTAAGCATAGATATCGGAATGCCTGGCATTTGCAATCAGGTGCAGTTCTTTAGGCTCCGGCGCAGCGTCGAAAAGGGCGCGGCCGAAGCGCGCAGGGATGACGCCATCTCGCGCGCCGTGCAGGATGAGGAGCGGCGCGCGGATTTTGCTGATATGCTCCTTGGAGTCGTAACGGTCGCGCATCAGGGTTTTGACCGGAAGGAAGGGGTAGATCTCCTTGCCGATGTCCGCCAGCGACGTATAGGGCGCTTCCAGCACGAGCGCGCCAACCTCCCGCGCAGCCGCCAGCTGCACGGCGACGCCGGTTCCCAGCGACTCGCCATAGGCGATGATATCGCGGGGTTCGAAACCGTGGGCGGCAAGGTGATCGTAGGCCCGCGCCGCATCGGCGACGTTGGCCGCTTCCGAGGGGCTGCCCTTGCTGCCGGAATAGCCGCGATAGGACACCAGGAACACGCCCAACCCGGCCTCGGCGAACATCCTGATGCGCTCGGCCCGGGTGATCAGCCCTCCGCCATTGCCGTGGAAATAGAGGATCGTGGGCTCGCCCGGCGCGGCTGGCGAGTGCCAGGCGAAGAACTGCGGTGCGCCACGGCCGTCTGCAAAGACGACTTCCTTGACATTCGCCAGACCCGCATCGGCGGGTTTGTAATATGCCGTGTCGGGGAAGTATATTAACTGCCGTTGCAGGAGATATACCGCCGCCAGCACGGCGAGGCAAAGCGCGCCCGCGATCGCGGCGGCGGCCATCACTGTTCGCATTCCGTCAGGGCTGTCCACACGCCCGCGCTCACGCCTTCATGGCGCGGCGGGCGAACCACGCCTGCGCCACGGCTGCGAGGGCGGACACCACCGACGAGATGATGGAAACCGTCATCGCCAGATCCTGACGTTCCGACGGCGCCTTCTCCACCACGGACGGGGCGGCTTTCTCCTCCGGCCTGAGGCTTCGCGTCTGTCCCGAGAGCGGCTCGCTGGCCGCGAGCGGCGTCCCCTCGGGGAAGTTGGTGCGCCAGTAGTATGTCCCGCCAGCGGCGACGAGAGAGACGACAAACAGGCTGACAAAGAACCGGCGCATGGAACCTCCCCGGATTTCCGGCGACACGATCAGATGGCTTTGACGATCTCCTCCGTCATCTTCTTCGCGTCGCCAAACAGCATCATCGTGTTATCGCGGTAAAACAACGTATTGTCGATGCCCGCATAACCAGAAGATAGCGACCGTTTTATGAACATCACCGTGCCGGCCTTCCAGACCTCGAGAACGGGCATGCCATAGATCGGCGATGTCGGGTCTTCCTTGGCCGCCGGGTTGGTGACGTCGTTGGCGCCGATGACGAAGGCCACGTCGGCCTGCGGGAAGGCGTTGTTGATGTCCTCCAGCTCGAACACCTCGTCATAGGGCACGTTCGCCTCGGCGAGCAGCACGTTCATATGGCCGGGCATGCGTCCCGCCACCGGGTGGATGGCATAGGACACTTCCACGCCCGCCTCCTTCAGAAGGTCCGCCATCTCGCGCAGCGCGTGCTGTGCCTGAGCCACCGCCATGCCGTAGCCGGGCACGATGATGACCTTCGACGAGTTCTTGAGGATGAACGCCGCGTCGTCGGCCGATCCCTGTTTGACGGGGCGCTGCTCTGTCGCGCCGGTCGCCGCCACCGTCTCGCCGCCGAAGCCGCCGAGAATGACCGAGATAAAGGAGCGGTTCATGCCCTTGCACATGATGTAGGACAGGATCGCGCCCGACGATCCGACGAGCGCGCCGGTGATGATCAGCGCGCTGTTGCCGAGCGTGAAGCCGATGCCCGCCGCCGCCCAGCCCGAATAGGAGTTGAGCATCGAGACCACCACCGGCATGTCCGCGCCGCCGATGGGGATGATGATCAGCACGCCAAAGATGAGCGACAGCGCCGTGATCAGCCAGAACAGCGTCTGCGAGCTGTTGCCGCAGAAGACGACGATGAGCGCCACGGTCCCCACTGCTAGCGCCAGATTGATGAGATGGCGCGCGGGCAGCATGATCGGCGCGCCGGACATGCGGCCGTCGAGCTTCAGAAAGGCGATGATCGAGCCGGAAAAGGTGATGGCGCCGATGGCCACGCCGATCGACATTTCGATGAGGCTCGCCGTGTGGATGTCGCCGCGCGTGCCGATGTTGAAGGCGTCGGGCGCGTTCAGCGCCGCCGCCGCCACGAACACCGCCGCCAGGCCGACGAGGCTGTGGAATGCGGCGACGAGCTGCGGCATCGCCGTCATTGGAATGCGTCGCGCGACATAGGCGCCGATGCCGCCGCCCGCCGCGATGCCGCCAATGATCATCACCCATGTTATGGGGAACGTCGGCGCGCGGACGGCGAGCGTGGTCAGGATGGCGATCGCCATGCCGATCATGCCGAGCATATTGCCGCGGCGAGAACTTTCCGGGCTGGACAGGCCACGCAGGGCGAGGATGAACAGCACGCCGGAAATCAAGTAAAGTACAGCCACAAGATCATGTGACATTTTTCAAATCCCCCGTGGTGACCTTACTTCTTCTCTTTTTTCTTATACATGGCGAGCATGCGCTGTGTGACCAGGAAGCCTCCGAAAATATTGACCGAGGCCATGACCAGCGCCAGCAGGCCGAAGAGTTTCGACACGACGTCGTTATCGACCGAGTCGGAGAGCATGAGCCCCGAATATTCGACGGCGACCGCCAGGAGCGCGCCGACCACGATCACCGAGGAGATCGCGTTGGTGACCGACATCAGCGGCGTGTGCAGTGCGGGCGTGACGCTCCACACCACGTAATAGCCGACGAAGATGGCGAGCACGAAAATCGACAGACGGAACACGAAGACGCCTTCCGCCTCGCCGCCCGCGGCCCATGCCGCTGTCGGAAGGAGCGCCGCAACGGCCAGAGCCGCGCCTGCGCTAAGGTAAGACCCGATACGCATCATTTCTCTCCCGCAAGGCTCGGATGCACGACCGCGCCGTCGCGCGTCAGGGCCGTGCCTTTGATGATTTCGTCATCCCAGTTGATCTTGAGCGCCTTCGCCTCTTTGTCGATCATCAGCTCGATGAAGGCATAGAGATTGCGCGCGTAAAGACTGGAGGCGTTGCCCGAAACCTCGCCGGCCAGGTTCAACTCGCCCATGATGGTGACACCGCCATGCTCGACGATCTTGCCGGGCTGCGTCAGCTCACAATTGCCGCCGCGCTCGGCGGCGAGATCGACGATGATCGAGCCGGATTTCATGCTCTCGACCATGTCGCGCGAAATCAGTTTCGGCGCCGGGCGGCCGGGAATGAGCGCCGTGGTGATGACGATGTCCTGCGCCTTGACGTGCTCGGCGACCAGCGTGGCCTGCTTGGCCTTGTATTCGGCCGACATTTCCTTGGCGTAGCCGCCCGCGGTCTCGGCCTGCTTGAATTCCTCGTCCTCGACGGCGATGAACTTGCCGCCGAGCGAGGCGACCTGTTCCTTCGCGGCGGGCCGCACGTCCGTGGCTGAAATCACGGCGCCCATGCGCCGCGCGGTGGCGATTGCCTGCAGACCGGCGACGCCCGCGCCCATCACGAAGACGCGCGCGGCGGGAACCGTTCCGGCCGCCGTCATCATCATCGGCAATGCGCGGGTGAAATGCGCGGCGGCGTCCACGACCGCCTTGTAGCCCGCGAGGTTCGACTGCGAGGACAACACGTCCATGGTCTGCGCGCGGGTGATGCGCGGCATGAATTCCATGGCGAAGGCGTTGACGCCCGCGGCCGCGAATGCGCCGATGCCTTCCCTGCCCGCGTAGGGGTCGAGCATGGCCGCGAGGATGGCGCCCGGCTTCATCGCCTGGACCTCCTCGGCCGAGGGACGGCGCACCTTCAGCACGATGTCCGCGCCATTGAGGGCGTCCGCAGCGGAGGGCGCGACCGTCGCGCCTGCCTCCTGGAACGCCTTGTCGAGGAAATGCGAGCGCTCGCCCGCGCCCGCCTGGAGCCTGACTTCGCAGCCAAGCGCCTTGAGCTTCTTGGCCGTTTCCGGCGAGAGAGCGACACGGCTCTCGTCCCCGCCTTCGGCGGTTACCGCAACAACGATCATGATTTCACTCCGCCCCCGGGCGCCCTTGCGGGCGCCCATCTTTATGATTCGCCGCGTGAGTTTGGAGCAGAAAGATGGCCATTTGCCAACGCAAAAAACCCATCTGCGGCACTATTCCCTAGTGCTGCGCGCGGCGGCCTCAGATTGCCCCGTTTTCGACGATGCCGGGCGCGACTATAGCAAAGCTGCGCTGGCCAGCAATCGCGGCGTTATTCCCTCGCTTCGCAGATTTCGATTTTCGGGGTATTTTCGCGGCTGCGGTCAAGTCTGGGCCAGTGGGAGGACGGAAACGGGATGCGGGGCGGGTTCACGAACAGAACGCGGACTTTCGGAATAGCGGCGGCGGTCATAGTCATAGCGGTGAGCGCGGTCGCAGGCGGTGCGGCGGACGCTCCGGAACAGATGCCGGCCCAGCCGCAGACGCAGGCGCAGATCACCGAGGTGGAGCGGATCCAGCAATGCGATCGCGACCTCTGCGGCATCGCGCTTCACCCCAAGGAGGCGGGCGCGCCGCTGCGGTGCGATCTCACCAAGACGTGGTACAAGGAGGAAATCAGCAAGGCGTGGTCGGAGAAATCGAATAACCGCATATCCTGGCCGTTCGGGGACGCGCAATGTTCGGTCAAACTGGATGTGGAGCGCGCGCTGCTGGCGGGAGCCGTGACGAATGAGAAATACAAGCTGAAATCGCCCACTCTGCCGGTGAAATGCGAAGTGGACCGCAAGGGCACACGCTATCCGCTCGCGGTGACGCTGACGCCGGAGGTCGAGTTCAAGGACGGCAAGGCGACTTTGGTCCTGCTGAACGTGGAGAAGATCGAGGCGAACGCGGTCATCAAGAGCGTCGTGTGGACGGCATCGAAGATGGAGTCCAATTTCGGCCTGTTTCAGAAGGCCCTGCTGAAAGGCATCAACGACTACATCACGGAATATTGCCAGAAAACCTACGGCAAGCCGATGTAGCGCGGAGGCGGCGGAACCCCGCCGCTCTCCGGGACGCGTCGGCCGATGCCTGACGCAAGATGCGCCGACCGCGGCGCGGGACGCCCGACGGCGGTTCTCCGCTCAGTAGGGCCGGTTCTCCGCGGCCTCGGCGGCCTTCTTCACCGCCTTCTGCACCTTCTCGAACGCGCGCACCTCGATCTGGCGGATGCGCTCGCGGCTGACCCCGAATTCGCCCGAAAGCTCTTCCAGCGTCAGCGGATCCTCCGCAAGGCGGCGGGCCTCGAAGATGCGCCGCTCTCGCGGAGTGAGACTGCCCATGGCGGTCATCAGATAGCCGCGGCGGCTGTCCATCTCCTCGCGGTCGGCGAGTTCCGTTTCCTGGTCGACAGTATCGTCTACCAGCCAGTCCTGCCACTCGCCGCCGTCGGCGTCGGCGCGCAACGGGGCGTTCAGCGAGCTGTCGCCCCCGAGACGCCGGTTCATGGAGATGACGTCTTCCTCGGGCACGCCCAGCTTCGTCGCGATCGTCTCCACCTGATCGGGGCGCAGATCGCCCTCCTCGAAGGCCTGAAGCTGGCCCTTGAGCTTGCGCAGGTTGAAAAACAGCTTTTTCTGGGCCGCGGTAGTGCCCATCTTCACCAGGCTCCACGACCGCAGGATGTATTCCTGGATAGCGGCCCGGATCCACCACATGGCGTAAGTCGCCAGCCGGAAGCCCTTCTCGGGATCGAAGCGCTTCACCGCCTGCATCAGGCCGACATTGCCCTCCGAGATCACCTCGCCGATGGGCAGGCCATAGCCGCGGTAACCCATGGCGATGCGCGCCACGAGCCGCAGATGCGACGTCACCAGCTTCTGGGCGGCGTCGGTGTCCTCATGCTCCTGCCAGCGCTTGGCGAGCATATATTCTTCCTTCGGTTCCAGCATCGGGAACCGCCGGATTTCTTCCAGATAGCGTGTCAGGCCGCCGCTTGCTGCAACTGAGGGAAGTGAAGCCATGACATACGTTCCTTAAATTAACAGCACCCTGCCTTTGTCCGTTTACGCGCGCGGCGCTTGTCTGTCCCGGCGGCGGAGCCTGCATTTACTTTGGCGAAGGCGTATCCGCCCGCCGTCAGCATTTGTCCAGAGCGTCCATAATCTCGCGCATATCGGCGGGCAGCCCGGACTGAAACTGCAAATACTTGCCGCTTATGGGATGATTGAAGCCAAGTACGGCCGCGTGAAGCGCTTGTCGAGTCATTGGCACTATTGCAGATCGCGCGCTCTCGGGCAATGCACGAGTTTTTGAACGGAAGCCGCCTGCGTATAGTGCATCGCCAATAATCGGGTTGCCGGTATGCGCCATATGCACGCGTATCTGGTGCGTCCTGCCGGTTTTCAGCGTGCATTCCACCAGACTAGCCAGCGGCGTTGCACGGTTTTTGTTCACATGACCGAGAGTTTTGTTTACTTGATAGTCAGTTATGGCAATCTTGCCGCCGTTCCGCGACACCGCCATTTTCTGGCGATTCGTGGGATGGCGGGCGATGTTGGCCTCGATGACGCCCTTGCGCGGCGAGGGCAAGCCCCATACCAGCGCCAGATAGCGGCGCAAAAAGTCCCTCTCGCGGCCGTGGTCGGCGAATTGCGCCGCAAGCCCCCGATGCGCGGCGTCCGTCTTTGCCGCCACCATGACGCCCGTCGTGTCCTTGTCCAGCCGGTGCACGATGCCCGGCCGCCTCACGCCGCCGATCCCCGACAGGCTGTCGCCGCAATGGGCGATGAGCGCGTTGACCAGCGTCCCGGTCCAGTGTCCCGCGGCGGGGTGCACCACCAGCCCGGCGGGCTTGTCGATGACGATGAGCGCGTCGTCCTCGTAGAGCACGTCCAGCCGGATATTCTCGGGCGCAGGCTCAGGCGGCGCCGCTTCCGGCACGTGGATGTTGAAGACTTCTGCAGGTTTGACCCTGTAATCTGGCTCGATTATGGTGCTGTGCGCTCCGCTTACCCGGCCCTGCTTGATCAGATCGCATGCGCGCGCGCGGCTCAACTGCGGCAGACGCGCGGCGATGAACCGGTCGAGCCGCTGGCCTTTGTCATCCGCGCTTGCGGTCAGTGAATGATCTGGCATGGCATGCATCCAATCCGTATAGGGCATCCACGATGAACGAATCCGAAACGGACGAGGAAGAGAGCGGCGGCGGAGACAACCCCGCGCACGGCTCCTCGATGACGCCGAAGCAGGTCCGCATGCTCAAGATCGCCATCGCGGTCATGAGCCTCCTGCTGGCCGTGGGCTTCATCGCGCTTCTCGCCGGCATTTATTATCAGTCGGCCAAGAAGTCAAAACCGCCGGACACCGGTCCGCTTCTGCAGCAACGGCTCGGCGCGCCACTGCCTCTTCTCAACGTGCCGTTGCGGCCGGGATCGCAGATCGTCAACGTCCTCGCCGATCAGGGGCGCCTCATCGTCCATCTGCGCGAGCCCGCCGGTGATGAAATCGTCGTCGTGGACCTTACGACGGGTTGGACGCAGCAGCGTATCACCTTCAGGCCGCAGCCCTAACGAATGCCTCGCAACGCGCCGTTTTGGGACAGGCGCCGCGCCCTACTGACGCACCTCTGCGCCGGCCTTCTGATGCGCCGGTTCCCAGAATTTGCCGCCCGTCCGCTCGATGACGCGCAGGCACGCATCGACCACTTGCGGATCGTAAAGGACTCCGCGCTTGTCCCGGATCTCCTGCATGGCCGTATCCATCCCGCAAGCAGGGCGATACGGCCGGTGCGAGGCCATGGCCTCGACGACATCGGCGACGCCGATGATCTTGGCTTCCAGCAGGATTTCACCATTCTTCAGGTTTGCCGGGTAGCCCGAGCCGTCGAGCCGCTCATGGTGCTGCAGGATCATGTCGGCGACGGGCCACGGAAACTCGGCCTCGCGGACGATGCGGCTGCCGACGGCGGGATGCGTGCGCACGATGGCCATTTCCGCATCTGTGAGCCTGCGCGATGTGATGAGCATTTCCGCCGGGATCGCCATCTTCCCGACATCGTGAATGAGCGCGCCGAATTTGATGCCCAGGATGCGGCTGGCGGGCAGCCCCATCTCGGTGGCGATGGCCACGGCCAGCTCTGACACGCGCTTCTGGTGCCCGTTCGTGAACGGATCGCGCATTTCCACCGCCCTGGAAAGCACGGCGATCGTCTTGGTCAGGGCGTCGAACAGGCTCTTGTTCGACTGCTCGCGCTCGCGCCGTTGAACGGCGGTGTTGGCGCAGCGTTCGATGGCCTGCACCAGCGCCTCGGTGTTCACCGGCTTGGTGACGAAGCAGTCCACCCCGATCTTGATCGCCTGCATGAGGTAGTCGCGTTCGCTGAAAGCCGTGGTGATGATGATGGGCGTCTCCGGAGACAGATGCTTGATCGCCTCCGCCATCTCCAGCCCGTTCATGAGCGGCATGCGGATATCGGTGATGACGATATCCGGGCGGATGGCGGTGAACATTTCCAACCCCTCGCGGCCGTTCGCCGCCAGATGCAGCGCACCGACCCGCCGGGTCAGGAAACGGCTCAGCAACTCCCGGACATCCTCATCGTCTTCGACGAAGAGGACCGTTACGGATTTCAGAGTGTCCGGGAACTCCAGCGACGCGCTGCCAGTTTCTTCGTTCATGTGTTGCCAACCCTTTCGCCGGTGCGGCAGTGGCAGGCCGCCGGCTCATCGTCTGCCCCCGCTCCGGGGAGGGACTGCCGGGGCCGTTTGCCTTGCAATAGCGGGATGCTAAGCGTGAAACAGGCGCCCTTCGCCGTATTTCTCGTCTCGACCCGCCCGCCCATGTCTCTTTCGATGATCATCTTCACCAGATAGAGACCGATGCCGGCCCCGTATTCCTTGGTGGTGAAATACGGATCGAAGATCTTGGGCAGCACGTCTTCCGCGATCCCGCCGCCTTCGTCGGTAATGCTCAGTTCCGCGCCGCCGCTCTCCGCCCTCGCAAGCTCCAGGCCGATCCGTCCGTTCCTGACTTCGCGCGCGCTCATCGCCTCCTGGGCGTTCACCAGCACGTTCAGCACCGCCTGAGCGAACCGGTTCGGATAGCCGGACGCCCTCAGGCCGTCTTCCAGATGGACGTCGAGGCGGATATGGCTGCGCGTGATGGCGGCGTCGGCGATGGTCACGGCGTCGCGCACGGCGGCGGCCACGTCGAAATCGGTCTTCTCGTGATCCGGCCGGAAGAAGTCGCGGAACTCGTCGATCGTCGCCGTCATGTTGCCGATGATCTGTTTCGCCTTGGCGACGTCCCCGCCGATCGTCTCCGCGTCGAGGACGCCTTCGCGAAAATCCGAATGGATGTTGCTGATCAGGAGAGACAGGGCGTTGAGCGGCTGGCGCCACTGGTGAGCGATGTTGTGCACCATCTCGCCCATCGCGGCGAGGCGCGACTGCTGGATGACGACGTGGTCCTTCTCGCGGCTTCTGGCGAGTTCGGCGGCGACGCGGTCCTCAAGGCTTCTGTTCAGTTCGCTCAACTCCGCGGTCCGCTCCTGCACGCGGTGTTCCAGTTCGTTGCGCGACCGGGTCAACTCGCGGTTCATCGCGCTCACCTCTTCATAGGCGAATTGCAGCCTGGCGTGGCTCTGGAGTTCGTTCTGGAGCATCAGGGCGGCGAAATCGAAGAATGCGGGTAGGAACGGCCTCATTTCGCGGGTGCTCAGATGCAGGGATTCGATCTTCATGACGCCGATCAACTCGCCGCCGGCCACGAGAGGCGCGACCCATGTCCAGGAACCGGAGAAGGCGGGGGCGGTTGTTCCGGCGTCGCGGAAGTCGTGCTCGACCTCGATGAATTCCGGCCGCTCGAAAACCCGGCGCACCAGGGGATCATCGACGGTAGCGACTTCTTCCGGGGGGCGGAGAAGGCTGGCGCGGTACGTTGCGCCGTCGAGTCGGTAATGGAGGATGCAGCCGGTGCCGCCGATGCTCTCCGATACGCAGGCGAGAATGGCCTGGATCGTGTTCTCCAGGCCGGGCGCTTTGCATAGCCGGTTCATCAGCTCGATGATCAGCCGGAGATAGGCCTTCTCGGTGGCCAGCTTCTTCACCTGGGCCTTCAGCGCCGCAACGTCCTCCATGCTGCGGCCTCACGCGCGGACGGCTTCGGGCGCCAGGCTGCCGCCGGCGCCGGTGATGGCCCAGCCGCACGCCGTCGCCGCCGTATCGAAAGCGAGGAGTTCTCGCGCGGCTAACAGCCCGGGAGCATGTCCGGCCTGTGGCGGCATGTGCGTGTGCTCCATCATGCGTTTCTCGCAAAAGTAGTTCACGGCCATTAAAATTCGAATAACCATCGAGCGGAGGGCATGCCGCCGGGCGGCGGCCATCGTCGATCGGCGCGCAATCCTGATGAGTTTCTCAACAACGATGTCAGCCAGGAGATGGCGCGGCGATCTGTGCCCAGGAGCAAGCCGGGGATGAAAGCGGGGCTGA
>JBNKDX010000040.1:0-11099 GCA_050288485.1 Rhodomicrobiaceae bacterium
CGTAATTGATGATAGCGACGCTCATGCGTTCGATGTCCAGACCGTTCGTGTTCAGCCGCCATGCGCCGGAAACATGCCGATGACGGGCTCTCGGTGCACGGGCTTCAACGAGCCGCCCGGCAGCAGGTGAGCAGGGCTGGCGGCGCGGCGCGCCTGATCCGCCCGCGCGTCGAAGAGCCATTCCCCGAAAAATCGCCTCTCGCATTCGTCGAGATCACGCCCGGAAACCACGGCTCTCAGCGCATAGCCTTCGTTCTCCAAAGCGCGGCGGTAGAGGTCGCGCGCCTCGAAGCCGGCGATGAGGTGGACCGCGAAGACCGCCCATCCACTGGCCTGCTCCGTCGCCCCGGTCAGTTGGGCGAGCGCACCGATCCCGGCGACGGCGGCGATGTAGACGCCCAGTTCCAGCCAGAGGCGATGGAACGCCAGCCAGAACGGCGCGGTGAGGAACGCCAGCGGCGAGAACCCTTCTTTGATGAAAACCAGCCCCGCCGCGCGCTCGGTGATGTCTTCGGGCGCCGGGTGCGGCTCGTGAACCGTATATGTCTGCACTGGTCTTCCTTTCTCGCCCCCGTTATCCCCCCAGCGCGCCTTTCGTCGAGGGCAGTCGCCCCTGCTCGCCCGCATCGACGCGGATCGCGGCGCGCAAAGTACGGGCCAGCCCCTTATAGCAGGTCTCGGCGATGTGGTGCGAATTCTCGCCATAGAGATTTTCGACGTGCAGCGTCAGCCTGGCGTTCTGCGCGAAGGCCTGGAACCACTCGCGGAACAGCTCGGTGTCGAAATCGCCGACTTTCGCCGTGGGGAACGTGACGCGCCAAACCAGATAGGGCCGCCCGGAAATGTCGATGGCCACGCGCGTCAGCGTTTCGTCCATCGGCAGATCGAGCGACGCATAGCGCGTGATGCCCTTCTTGTCCCCGAGCGCTTCGGCCACCGCCTGCCCCAGCGCTATGCCCGCATCTTCGGTGGTGTGATGCGCGTCGATGTGCAGGTCGCCAGCGGCTTTGAGGCGGATGTCGATCAGCGAATGCCGCCCGAGCTGCTCCAGCATATGGTCGAGAAAGCCGATGCCGGTCGATATGTCGCATGCCCCCGAGCCGTCGAGGTTCACCTCGGCGGAAATCTGCGTTTCCTTCGTGTTGCGGGTGATGGCGGCTTTGCGCATGGCGTCGGTCCGGTTGTGGCGTCTGGCCCTCTGAGGTTGCATGAGTAATGAAAATCAATAGCTTAACGTCACGTGCGCCTCCCGCCCCCACCGGCGGACATCTGCGCGCGTTACGAATTCTCCCGCAATTGTCCTCCCCTAAATGATCGCCGTAGAAAAATCCAGCGTGTCGAACCCGCGACATTGTATGCGTGGATCGCAATGCTCGGTTGCAGCATAATCGTAGTTAACGATTGTGCAATGCAATAAGCCGGTGAATGCCGGTCGAAGCCGGCGTCGGGCGCACCCCAAACATGGTCCCCATCGCGATCCGGGGCGGCATGCGGACCGGCGGATTGCTGCACTGCAAAAATGGAGCACGGAGATGAAGGTAGCCAGATATGTGTTCATGGGCGTAGCGCTCGCCGGGCTGGCGGCAGGCGGCGTGATGTTTCGCGGCGGTCAGGCGGCCGCGGTGACAACGCCGGGCGCATCTGTCTACAAGCCCGCGCAGGCGATCACACACTATTTCGGCTCCAAGCACGCGGTCGGGTACTTCCTCCAGAGCAGCGGAACCTGCGCCATGACGATCTTCGTCTCCGAGGATGCCGACGGCCGCACCTCTCCTTCAGCGACCCGGATGAGGTTCAGCCTCAGGCCGGGTGAGAAGGCCGAATTCGGCAGCGTTGAGACGCAGACCCTCGAAGTCACCTGCGGCACGGACGCAGCCACGGTGGAGGTGCGCAACGGCACCTTCCAGACGGCTTACGTTCTTCATTGATTCCTGCGGGTAAAGAACACCGATGGCGGACCTGACATGCCGGGCCGGGAAGGCGGATATGCTGCCTCCTGCCCCGGTGTGATGCTTCCTTCCCCCCTCTCCACTCCCCCTGCCGCCGCAAACGGTCCGCAGCACTCGGCAATTACCGGTGGATTTGAGCCGGGCTTGCCGCTATTGCATGTCTGTACGCGCTGCAGTGGTCCTGGCCGCGCGCGAGGGGCAAATTGGGGGAGTCATGACCGCCGCCGTCATCATGGACGCGCTGATGTCCGTCAGCGCCAAGCTCGACAATCTTTGGTCGATGTATATCGTCGTCCACCTCGGCATCCTGTGGTTTCTGTTCCTGGTTCACAGGCCGCTGCTGGTCGTGGAACGATTGATCGCACTCGTTGCCTATGGCGGCTTCGTCCTCGTCAACAGTCAGGCGCTGATTCATTCCTACTCCTTGGTAGAATCCCTCAGGAGCGATCTCATCACGCGGTTCGGCGAACAAATGGCCCAGGCGTCGGAGACGATGCGGTTCATGAGCGAGCGTGCGGCGGGAACCCATCCTCAGGGCGCCGAACAGCTCATCATGGTTTCGCATGGGGTGGCGCTGGTCATCGTCGCGCTGCTGCTCCTCTTCCGCAACAGCATGATCCGGCACTATTACAGGCTTTATCCGGAATTCACGGCGAAGAAGACGGACGACGACTGAGGACGCCGGGCGTTATCACGCTGTTCCGGTTGGGCGCGCTCATTCCGTGGCCCGCCGTGAGCGCTTCGAGGAGCGCCGGGCAGTCGAATTCCATCGTTGACCAACGCGGAATGCGGTCGTGCCCGCCGCGAAGCCGCCATGGCGGTGTAAATCCCAGCCATGACGACATGATCGGCTGGCCGATGCGGCCGGAACCGTTGCCCGTTACCGCGAGTAGAACTCGACGACGAGGTTCGGCTCCATGCGCACCGGATAGGGCACATCGCCGAGCTGCGGCACGCGCAGGAAGGTGGCCTTCATCTTGGAGTGGTCGACGTCCAGATAGTCCGGCACGTCGCGCTCGGCGCTCTGCGCGGCCTCCAGGACGAGGATCATGCCCCGGGAGGCTTCGCGGATCTCGACGATGTCGCCAACCCTGCAGCGGTAGCTCGGGATATTCACGCGGCGCCCGTTCACGAGGATATGGCCGTGGCTGACGAACTGGCGCGCAGCGAACACGGTCGGCACGAATTTGGCGCGGTAGACGACGGCCGCAAGGCGCCGCTCCAGGAGGCCGATGAGGTTCTCCGAGGTGTCGCCCTTCAGACGCGTCGCCTGCTTGTAGATGTTCTTGAACTGGCGTTCGTTGATGCCGCCGTAGTAGCCCTTCAGCTTCTGCTTGGCGCGAAGCTGCACGCCGAAATCCGAGAGCTTGGTGCCGCGGCGCTGGCCGTGCTGGCCGGGACCGTATTCGCGCTTGTTGACGGGGCTTTTCGGGCGGCCCCAGATGTTTTCGCCGAGACGGCGGTCGATCTTGTGCTTGGCGCTGATGCGCTTGGTCATGTCTTTCTCCTGGCGAGTATCGCTTTGAGGAAATTGATCATGTCCTCCTGCTTTTCGCCGGGCCGGACGATCCCGGGCCGGAGAAACGACAGGCGGACGCCCCTAAACGCCCGCCACGGACATGAAAAACGAGGGCGGCCCTAACGGAACCGCCCTCGCTCTGATAGCCGAAGCCCGCCGCCCCTGTCAACGGCGGGGCGCCCCTACCGTCACGACTTCTGCGTGGATTTGACGTAGGCTTCGATCCGCGATTTGATCGCAGCCTTCTCGGCGTCCGTGCAGGTCCTTTTCTCGGGCTGCTTCGATTCGGAGATCACCTGCGGCTTGTCCTTGCCGTCCTTCGCCAGGAATTTCACATTCCCCGACAGCCACATCACGGTAAACAGATGCAACCGGTTGATGAACACGAGTTGTTCCGGCGTCCATTTACCCTTGGCGCGCTCGGAGTTCATCATCGCGAGGTAATTGTCGGCCTGAACGTCGAGGAGGTCGCACATCTGCGCATGGGCAGAATTGCGCGCGACCATGATCACCCGGCGGGCGTCCTCAAGCGGCACCAGCACCTTGTTGAGATTGCTGCGGTCGATCTTCAGGATCTTACCGTCAGGCTGCTTGATCTCGCTCGGGATCGTCGTCAGCGCGAAGCCCGTGATGAGCTTCACCGACTTAAGGCTAAGTTCGCCCGAGGAACTCTTGTCACCTTTGGCTGCCGCCTTGTCCTGTGCGGTCGCTAACGCCGTTCCGAAAACGACGCTGGCGAACAGACAGGCTAACACTGTAAATCTACCGATCTTATTCATTCTCGTCCCCTGCCCTGTAGCCTCGTCACAGGGCCAACGCTGCCACCAACTGGAGGCAATCGCAACACCATAAACGCGGCATAACTATGACACCTGTTGCCTTCCTACTCCACCCTGTGGCGAAAACGCCGCAGACCGGTCAACGCTGCGACGATGCCCCGCAAAGTCCGGACTTCCTGATCCGTGAGCGAGGCCCGCTCGAACATATTCCGGATGTTACGTACCATGCTTGAACGCTTTTCGTCAGTCTTGAAAAAGCCCGCAAGCGTTAATTCTCCTTCGATGTGACCGAAGAAATCCATCAGCTCGCCCCGCGTCGCCGGAATCGCCCTGCCGCGGCTCAGCCCCTCGACGGCCGGCGTCTCGAACTGCGTGCCGCGCCCGAGGGCGCCGCCCGCCGTCAGCTTGCGCCATTCATAGCCGATGAGCAGAACCGCCTGCGCTAGATTGAGCGAGGCGAACGCCGGATTGACCGGTGCGATGACAAGTGCATCCGCAAGGGCAACTTCGTCATTTTCAAGGCCTGATCGCTCCCGGCCGAACAGAATCCCGCAACGTTGATTTCCGGCCGCATGTGCAGCGATGGCCTTGACGGCGTTTTCCGGCGCGAGGACGGGCTTCACCATTTCGCGCACGCGCGCCGTCGTCGCGCAGAGAAAGTGCAGATCGGCGACAGCCTCCGCCAGCGTGGCGAACACCTTCGCCTGCTCGATGATCGCGGTTGCGCCCGATGCTGCCGCCACGGCCTTCTCGTTGGGCCAGCCGTCGCGGGGCGCCACGAGGCGCAGCCCGGCAAGGCCGAAATTGGCCATCGCTCGCGCCGCCTGGCCGATGTTTTCGCCGAGCTGCGGCTCGACGAGTATGATGACCGGCGCGGGGGTTGTCACGGGGCCGGAGGTGTCCGCCATCGTCAGTCTCTCCTCATCTGGCCGCCGCCGCGTGGCGCAGGCGAGACCCGCCTCTGCCCGCGCATCCCCAAATTGGCGACTTGGCGGCTCGGAAAACGTCGATTATGCTGCGGCGCAGCACCGGAACCGGCCGCCTGCACATTTCGAAAAGGTCAAGGATTACCATGGGCAAAATCAAGGTCGCCAACCCCGTCGTCGATATCGACGGCGACGAGATGACCCGTATCATCTGGCAGCTCATAAAAGACAAGCTCATTCATCCCTATCTCGACGTTAACCTGCTCTATTTCGATCTGTCGGTGCAGAACCGCGACGCCACGGGCGATCAGGTGACCATCGACGCCGCCACCGCGATCAGACAGCATGGCGTGGGCGTTAAATGCGCGACGATCACGCCGGACGAGGCGCGCGTCGAGGAATTCGGCCTGAAGAGATGTGGAAGTCGCCGAACGGCACGATCCGCAACATCCTCGGCGGCGTCATTTTCCGCGAGCCTATCCTCTGCCGCAATATCCCGCGCCTCGTTCCGGGGTGGACGAAGCCGATCATCGTCGGCCGCCACGCCTATGGCGACCAGTACCGCGCCACCGATTTCAAGGTGCCCGGCAAGGGCAGGCTGACGCTGACCTGGGTCGGAGAGAACGGCGATACGATCGAAAAGGAGGTTTTCGACTTCCCCGCCGAGGGCGTGGCCATGGCGATGTACAATCTGGACGACTCCATTCGCGATTTCGCCCGCGCCAGTATGAACTACGCGTTGATGCGCGAATACCCGCTCTATCTCTCGACAAAGAACACCATCCTCAAAGCCTATGACGGGCGGTTCAAGGACATCTTCCAGGAGGTTTTCGAGACAGAATTCAAGGACCAGTTCGCCGCCAGGCGCCTGACCTACGAGCACCGGCTGATCGACGACATGGTCGCCGCCGCGCTGAAATGGTCCGGCGGCTATGTCTGGGCGTGCAAAAACTATGACGGCGACGTGCAGTCCGACACGATCGCGCAGGGCTATGGCTCGCTTGGGCTGATGACCAGCGTGCTGCTCACGCCGGACGGCCGGACGGTCGAGGCGGAGGCCGCGCACGGCACCGTCACGCGCCACTACCGCCAGCATCAGGAGGGGCGGGAAACCTCCACCAATTCCACGGCGTCCATCTTCGCCTGGGCGCGCGGCCTCGCCCATCGCGCCAAGCTCGACGGCAATACGGACCTCGCCCGTTTCGCCGCGACGCTCGAAGAGGTGACGGTGGCGACGATCGAGGCCGGGTTCATGACGAAGGATCTGGCGCTGCTCGTCGGCGACCACCAGGGCTGGTTGTCCACGCAAGGGTTCCTCGACAAGGTGAGCGAGGGATTGCGGAAGGCGATGCTCGTGGCGTCGTGAAGCTCGCTTGGCCGCGCGCTGGCTTATTCTGGAAGCGCAATCAGGGCGGCGGCGAAAAGGCGGCCTTCGCCCAGAAGAACGTTGTAGGTCCGGCAGGCCGCGCCCGTGTCCATGACCTCCAGGCCGATGGCAGCCGCGGCGAAGGCCTCGCGGATGCCGGTGCGGGGGAAGATTTGCTCTGGCCCCGTGCCGAGAAGAACGAAGGGCAGCCCGGCGGCTGCCCTCAGCAAGGGCGCAAGACTTTCAGCGCTCGCTCCGTCGATGGCCCACGCCTCCCAGGAGAAGACGCCGTCAGGCAGGATTATCAACGAGCCGCGATGCTCGATGCCGCCCAGCCGGAACACACCGCGGCCATAGCCGTCAATCGGTGTCCGGTCCGTCAGAAGCGGCGCCTGCCCCTGCATCCTGCGTCAGACCTCACGCGCTGACCTTGCTGCGCCCTGCCGTCTCCGTACCGCTCCAGTCGCGCTTGACGCCGATCATGACGAGGAACGGCGCCGCAATGAAGATGGAGGAATAGGTACCGACGAGCACGCCGAACAGCATGGCGAAAGTGAAGCCGCGAATAACCGGGCCGCCGAAGATGTACAGCGCCAGGAGCGCCAGGAACGTGGTGCCGACCGTCATGAGCGTACGCGCCAGCGTTTCGTTCACCGACAGATTGAGCAGATCCGGCAGCGGCATCTTCTTGTATTTGCGCAGGTTCTCGCGGATGCGGTCGTAGATGACGACGGTGTCGTTGACCGAATAGCCGAGGATGGTCAGGAGCGCGGCGACGATGGTCAGATCGAAATCGAACTGGAAGAACGAGAACACGCCGACCGTCAGCAGCACGTCATGGACCAGGGCGACGATGGCGCCGAGCGCGAACTGCCATTCGAACCGGAACCAGATATAGGTGAAGATCCCCAGACAGGCCAGCGCCAGCGCCAGGATGGCCTGCTGCAGCAATTCGCGCGACACGGTCCCGCCGACGACCTCCTTGCGCACGACATCCATCGTGCCCGAGATCGCCGTCTCGATCTTGGCGAGCGCTTCCTGCTGCGCTTTGTCGCCGCCGGGCTGCTCGGCCACGCGGATCAGGACGTCGCGCGGATTGCCGAATTCCTGGATCTGGGCGTCGCCGAGGCCGAGGCCGTTCACGGTCGCGCGCAAAGCCGCCACATTGGCCACACCGTCCTTGGCGCGGGCCTCCACCAGCGTACCGCCGCGGAAGTCGATGCCGAGATTGAGGCCCACCGTGGCGAGGCTGACAATGGTCGCCAGAAGCAGGAAGGCCGACGCGGAGAAACACACTTTGAAATAGGACACGAACTGGATTTTCGTGCCGTGCGGAATGAATTCGATCGGCTTCGGGATGGCCATGGTCGGATCCTCTAAAGCGGAATGACGGCGGGCCGCGCCCAGCGCACCCAGCTAGCGATAATGAGACGGGTCAGCGTGATCGCGGTGAACAGCGAGGCGACAGTGCCGATGCACAGCGTCACGGCGAAGCCCTTGATCGGACCGGAGCCGAGCGCCATGAGGATGAGGCCGCCGAGCAGGCCGGTCAGATGCGAGTCGATGATGGTGCCATAGGCGCGGGAGAAACCGGCCTCAAGCGCCAGGATGTTCGACTTGCCCGATCGGAGTTCCTCGCGCATGCGCTCGTAGATCAGCACGTTGGCGTCCACCGCTACGCCCATGGTGAGAGCGATTCCGGCGATGCCCGGCAAGGTCAGCGTGGCCTGCATGAGCGAAAGGCAGGCCACGATTATGGCCACGTTCACGATCAGCGCGATGACCGAGATGGCGCCGAAAAATCCGTATCCGGCGACCATGAAGACGGTGACGGCGAAGAACGCGATCAGCGTCGCCTTTCCCCCCGCCTCGATGGCGTCCTTGCCGAGGCTGGCGCCGACGGACCGCTCGTCCGCGACGGTCAGCTTCGCGGGCAGCGCGCCGGAGCGCAGGAGCAGCGCCAGGCGGGCAGCGCTCTCAACCGTGAAGTTGCCCGAAATCTGGCCCGATCCGCCGCGGATCGGTTCGCGGATGACCGGAGCGGATATCACCTCGCCGTCGAGCACGATGGCGAACGGCTTGCCGACATTCTCTTCCGTCGTCCGCGCGAAACGCTGCGCGCCCGAGGTGTTGAAGCGGAAGGACACCACCGGCTCGTTGTTGCGATCGTCGAAGTCGGGCTTGGCGTCCACGAGATCGGAACCGCTGACGATGGCCGCCTTCTGCAGGAGGTAATAGCGCTCCCCGTATTCGTCCTCGGTGCCCGGCTTGGCCTTGTAGACAGCGGCGCCCGGCGGCGGGTTGCCGGTCCGCGCTTCCTCCGCCGTCATCGAGGTATCCACAAGCTGGAAGGTGAGCTTGGCGGTCTCGCCGACAAGCTTCTTCAGTTCGGTGGAGTCCTTGAGGCCCGGCACCTGGAGCAGGATACGGTCGCGGCCCTGGCGCTGGATGGTGAGTTCGCGGGTGCCGGTCGGGTCGATACGGTTGCGCACGATCTCGATGGCCGAGCCGATGGCATTGCCGATGCGCTCGTTGAGCGCGTTAACCGTTGGCTTCAGCGTAATGACATTGCCTTCGCGCGCGACATCGACATCCGTCGTCGCCTGACCGAAGATGGCCATGGACGGCCGCGATAGCGCCTTCAGCTTGGCGTAAGCGTCCTCCGCCTGATCCGCCTTGCGGATCGTGACGCGAACCTCGTCCTTGGCGGTCGCGAGGCCGGAATAACCGATCTTCCCGTCACGAAGAACCTTGCGGACATCGCCGGTCAGGTTCTCCAGCCAGCCCTTGCGCAGCTCGTCGGCGTCCATCTGGAACAGGAGATAGGAGCCTCCCTGAAGGTCGAGGCCCAGCGGCATGCGCATCTGCATCCAGCCGGGGAGATTTTGAAGCTGCGCGGGCGAGAACGCGTTCGGCAGCGAAAACAGGATTGCGGCCGCCGAGACGGCGAGTATCGCAATGACCTTCCAGCGATTGAAATAGAGCATGGCGCAGAGGCTTTCAAAGCGAGGCTTGGCAACCGGAAATCAGGCGTCCTTCTTCGGATCGCCAGCATCGTTCGCGGGCTGGGGAGCGGGCGTATCGTCGTCGTCGTTATCGGCGTCGGCGCGGGCCATCGCCTTGCGCGCATCCGCCTCGCGGACGTCGCCGCGCGTGCGCACCTCGCCTATCGTCGAGCGGATGACGCGGACGCGCACGCCTTCAGCCAGTTCCACCTGCAGCTCGGCGTCGCCGACAAGCTTCGTCACCTTGCCTACCAGACCGCCCGCGGTCACCACGACGTCGCCGCGTTTCAGGCCGGCAATCATGTCGCGGTGCTGCTGCATCTTCTTCTGCTGCGGCCGCAGGATCAGAAAATACATGATGACCAGGATGAGGACGAACGGCGCCATCTGGATAAGCACGCTGCTCCCCCCTGGCGCCTGGGCAGTCTGAGCGTAGGCCGCCGTGATGAACATGGATACCATACCTCCCGGAAATGGAGCGCCCCGCGAACGGGGGCGCGAACGGCATCGGTGAATTCCGCGCAAATATAATGGCGCTGCCAGACGATGCAACGCTCAATCAGCGAATGCGACGCTCTCTCCATAGCGCGAGACGGCGGACGCCGCCAGCGCTGAATGGAACAGTCTTAACCTCGGGCTTGACGGACGCGGCGCGGCTTGGTCCTCTTGCGCGCAGAGTTTTTGACAAAAACGGATGCCCTCATGTCCCCCCGCGACCCGCTCACCCAGCTCCACGAAGCCCAGAAGCGCGCCACGCTGGAACGGATTGCGCGCGCGCTGGAGCGCCTCGCCCCGCCGCCGCCGCATCAGCCGGATTTCAACGCGGCGGAAGCCTTCATCTGGCAGGCGGAGCCGGAGGCCTTCCTGCCCGTGGAGCAGGTCAACCGCGTACCGGTCACGCTCCTGAAAGCCGTGTCGGCCATGCGCGACACGCTGCTCGCCAATACCGAGCGCTTCGCCCGCGGGCTTCCGGCCAACAACGCGCTGTTGTGGGGCGCGCGCGGCATGGGCAAAAGCTCGCTGGTCAAGGCCGTGCACGCCGACGTGCGGGGGCGCCTCATGAATAATGGCGGCGGCGGCGCGGATCTCAAGCTTGTGGAAATCCACCGCGAGGACATCGCCACGCTGCCGCGCAGCCTCTCATTCCTTCGCGGCGAGGCGCACCGCTTCATCGTCTTTTGCGACGATTTGTCGTTCGACGGCGGCGATACCGCGTACAAGTCGCTGAAGGCCGTGCTCGAAGGCGGCATCGAGGGGCGCCCGGCCAATGTCATCTTCTACGCCACGTCGAACCGCCGCCACCTGATGCCGCGCGACATGATGGAGAACGAGCGGTCTACCGCCATCAGCCCGTCGGAGGCGGTGGAGGAGAAAGTGTCGCTGTCGGACCGCTTCGGTCTTTGGATCGGCTTTCACAATTGCAGCCAGGCCGACTATCTGGAGATGGTGCACGGCTACGCCGCCCATTTCGGGCTGAAGACGTCCAAGGCCGAACTGGAGGCGGAGGCGCTGGCGTGGTCGATGGGCCGCGGCGGGCGCTCGGGGCGCGTGGCGT
>JBNKDX010000041.1:0-11099 GCA_050288485.1 Rhodomicrobiaceae bacterium
CGTGTAACCGAACGCTCAGAGGCCGATGTGCAGGCGTGGATCAACGACGAGTATCCCGGGATTGCAGCGCGCGCCAAGGCGGAGAAGGCTGAAATTCAATGGGCGGACGAGACGGGCCTCTCCAATCAGGCCAACTATGGCAAGAGCTTCGCACCCGAAGGGGAGACGCCGGTCATTCCGCGTCCAGCGGCACGCTTCTCGCAGTCGATGATCTCCAGCCTGACCAATCAGGGCAAGCTGCGTTTCATGGTCTATGATGGCGCCCTGAACGCCTCGATTTTCCTTGAGTTCCTGAAACGGCTCGTGAAGGACGCCGTGCGTAAGATCTTCCTGATCGTCGACAATCTGCGCGTCCATAGCGCCAAGTCCGTCACCGCCTGGGTTGCTGCGAATACGGACAAAATCGAGCTGTTCTACCTGCCCCCATACGCGCCGGATTGCAATCCTGACGAGTTTCTCAACAACGATCTCAAGCAGGAGATGGCGCGGCGCGCCACGCCTCGGAGCAAGCCGGCGATGAAAGCGGGGCTGACCTCCTATATGCGCAGTCTGCAGAAGCGGCCAGCGAAGGTGAGGGCCTTCTTCCAGGCGCCCAGCGTGCGCTACGCTGCGTGACGCCGTGTTACGTATATGATGGCCGGGTTAGTAATGTCGGGAGAGGTGTTGCCACAGGTATCTGGGAGTTCGTATTATGGCATGGGAACCGGCGCCAAGGCGCTCGATTATTGGCTTCGAAACCCACCAAACATCCCATGAAACGTGTAATTCCACAACTTAGCTTCACGTCGGTCGCGAAAATTGATGCGGATGTGTCAAGTTTTGTGTGCGTTGCGGCATGGCTCGTCGGTCTGAGGCGAAGACTCGGCAGGGTAATATGGATTGTTGTCCCATGCGTCTTCTTTGGATTGATTGTCCCACAGCATTCTTCGGCTGAGTTACGAATAAGCGCCGCATGCAAATATTATTTCGTAACGCTTGGGCGCGAGATAATAAGCTATTGTGGAGAACGACTGGATGCTGGAACCGAACGAAGATACTTGGCCTTGCGTTCAATTTTAAGACGCCATATGAAGGCTGGAGGCGTTAAATTCGAGAAGGAATTTGGTCCGAAATTTGAGGAAGATCTCCGGCGAGAAATAACAGAGAAAGATTCATTGAGACAAATATGCAAGGTCAGGTCGGCGTACGACGAAGCAAAACAGATGTTCGGCAGCTTCATATCACAAAAAGGCCTAGATCAGGCGGTGGAAAAGATGAATTCAGAGATAAACCCAAAAGAGGGTGATTGCTTTTAATCTTATTCATGCCGCATGAACCTAGCGGCCACAGCTGCTCAAATGTCTGACCTCGGCGATGGTGGGCGTCGATCTCACCAAGAGCTTCACCTGTGACGCCAACGGCAATCTCGCTTCAGGTAACGGCCTGCCACATGCAATCTGTAATTGCAGTCGTCAACATCACGCAACTACATGTGCTCGGCTCTCAACGCAGGTTCTGCCACCTGTCGCGCAGGCCCGCGATGAAGGAATCGCGGTTGACCGTCATTTCGTGGACGGCGGCGGGCGGGGCGTCGGTTTCCTCGTAGCGCGCGCCCCACACGATCATCTCGACGAGCACCGGCGCGAGATCCATGCCCTTCGCGGTCAGCCGGTAGTTGATCTTGCGCCCGTCCTCGGCATCGCGGTGCTTCTCGACGATGCCGTTGGCTTCGAGCCGGTTCAGACGCTCCGCCAGAATGTTGGTGGCGATTTTCTCGTCCGCTTTTAGGAAATCGCGGTAGCTGCAGCGGCCGCCGAACATCAGATCGCGCACGACAAGCAGCGTCCAACGGTCGCCGAACACTTCGAGCGAGGCGTTGAGGGGACAGTCCGAGCGGCGAGGGGGGGATTTTCTTCTCTGCATGGCGGTGTGGGGGGCTAAGCTTGCAATACGCAAGTAACTAGCCGCATCACTTGGCCGAGGCAAACAACTACCGCGGCTTGCGGCAATCGGACCCACCCCGGGGAAACGCCTTACCCCGCCTGACCGCGGCCGCTATTTCGCCGCCCGGTGCTGCTCCAGCACCCATTTCGTGTTCTGGCCGAGCCATTTCTTCTCGCCTTCCACCAGCGCGCCGGTACGGCGCCAGTCGCGGACAACGTCAGCGACGAACCGCCCCCAGGCCGTGTCTTTCTCGCCGGACTTGACCGCGACGGCCCACGGCCGGGGAGCGATGTCGAGTTCGATGACCTCGAAATCCTTCCATTTGTCCCCGGTGCGTTTCTTATAGATCAGGGTCGCATCGTCATGGACGAAGGCCGCGCATTCTCCCGCGAGCAGCGCCTTTTCGTTCTTCTTCACGCTCTTGAAGCGCGCAAGCGCCTGCCCGGTCAGCGCGCGCAATTCGTTGCTGAAATGGGAATCGGGGATAGCGCAGACCACTTTGCCGTTCAGATCGGCGCCGCTCCTGATGTTCGCCGCCCGGGGCGCGAGCATCGCCACGCCCGGCGCGTAATAGTAAGGCTCGATGACCCCGGCCTGCTTCTTACGGTCTTCGGTCACGGCCATGGTCGCGATCGCCAGGTCGGCCTTGTCCGTGGCGAGGAACTGCAGGCGGATCGGGGCCGCCACTGGCTCCAGCTTCAGCCTGACGCCGAGGCGCCGGGCGACGTCGGCCGCGAGATCGGCCTCCATTCCGACTATCTGTCCCGACGGATCGCGGAAGCCGAAAGGCGGATAATCGGCCTTCAGGGCCACGGTCAGAACGCCTTTCGCCTTGATGTCCTCAAGAACGCCAGCGTGCGGCGTGCGCGGCGCCATGCCCGAGAGGATGGCCGCGGTCAACAGAACCATGAATGGCGATCGAAGCATCACTCGTTTTCCCCTCCCGCCGCGCTGCGGCAGACCTCGCCCGTGCGCCGGTTTACTATAAAACTCTCCCGGCGTGAACGTGTTGCGCGAACTCGCTATAGCTAACGTTGCATCCTGTCTCTGAACGGCCGATGATGCGTGGGAAATAAGCAGTTCTTGCCACAAGGACAAAGGGGAGCCACTGGCGTGACCGCTGCCGAGCCGAATTTCGTTCTGACGCTGTCCTGTCCGGATCAGCCGGGCATCGTCTTCGCCATTGCCGGGTGTCTGGCCGCGAACGGCTGCAACATCACGGACAGCGCGCAGTACGGCGACCGCGGCACCGGGCGGTTCTTCATGCGCGTGTCGTTCTCGGCGCCTCCGGCGGCGCGTCACGCGGAAATCGAGGCCGCATTCCAGCCCGTTTTCGAGCGCTTCCAGATGACGGCGAACATCCACGATCTGTCACGCCGCCCGCGCGCGATCATCATGGTTTCGCGTTTCGGCCATTGCCTGAACGATCTGCTTTACCGGCACGGCGTCGGCGCGCTGGCCATTGAAATCCCGGCCATCGTCTCCAACCACCGCGACTTCTACCAACTCGCCGCCAGCCACGACATTCCCTTTCATCATCTGCCGGTGACGGCCGAAACCAAGGTGCGGCAGGAGGGACGGCTTCTCGAACTCATCGAGGAGGAGAGAGCCGATTTCGTCGTGCTCGCCCGCTATATGCAGATTTTGTCGAGCGACCTGTGCCGCAGGCTGGAGGGCAGGGCGATCAACATCCACCATTCCTTTCTGCCGAGCTTCAAGGGCGCCAAGCCGTATCATCAGGCGCATGCGCGCGGCGTGAAGCTGATCGGCGCGACGGCGCATTATGTCACGGCGGCGCTGGACGAGGGGCCGATCATCGAGCAGGAGGTATCGCGCGTGGATCACGCGATGCAGCCGCAGGATCTGGTGGCGGCGGGGCGGGACATCGAATGCGTGGTGCTCGCCCGCGCGGTGAAATGGCACGCCGAGCAGAGGATTCTGGTAAACGGCGGCCGGACGGTGGTTTTTCGCTGAGTTCAACGCCGCGGCAAACGATCCCCGTGTGAGGTCGTCGTCTTTGTTCGTGGGGTAACGACTGGCTGGAGTTCGATATTTGGCCAGCAATCGTGGACGCTGCCGGTACGAGTACGAACGTCGCGCAGCCTCAAGAATGCACGCCTCGCTGACCCCAAGCGGCATGAATATCCCGTAGCGCTTCGTCGGAGTAGCTTCGGGGTAGTGAAAGTGCTTTTTCGATTTGGGTGACGAACTGCGTATGGCTGTCTGGTTCCGCCAGACCGTTGGAAAGACCGGTGAGACCCTTAACAGCCTTATCGAGGTCATACTTCAAAATGCGCAGATAGCAAGCCAAATAACGTGGCCAACCTACCTTTGCGGCACTCATCTGTGCTGCCAGCCGACGAAATGTATTCTCAGCTTGGTGACGTCTAGCCTCTTCCTCTTTCTTTTTCTCAGCATCGCGCGTTCCACTCGCGTTCTCCCAGCCTATATTTTTTGTAAAGAATATTTCCTCATGAACCGCTTCTCGCAGCCGTCTAAGCCTTAAAATCGGCTTTGCGATGTAATTGGTCGCAAACCACCCCGCCCCGCCAAGCGCGAAAGGTACTATTAACTGTGTAACATCGAACATTTGTGCCCCCGGTGTATGTTCGCTGACATAGTGCTTTGATCTTATGGCGTCCCAGTTGCCAAAACACCCCCTTCAGCTATCATTCACATACAACAATCAGTTCTTTGACTTAGAACTATTGGCGCAACCATATACCCACCGCACGCCTCACTCGAACGCCAACGCCGCCGCCGGATAAGGGTTTCCCCCCGGCTGCGATAGCGCATTGTAGGCCTGGTTCCGCACCGGCTCGCAGAAATATTCGGGCGGCAGCCGCGCGACCAGCGATGTGATGTGCGTGCTCTGCACCGCGATGTGGTCGCGCATCTGGCGGTCGGCTTCGTCGGCGTCACCCTTGCGGATGGCGCATACCACGGCGTCGTGCTCGCGGTAGGAGTCCTGCAGGCGATGGTTGCGGCGATGCTGGAAGCGCCGATAGGTGCCGAGCCGGTTGCGCGTGCACACGGCCTGCTTGATAAGGTGGCTGTTGTGGCTGGCGCGGTAGACGGCGTCGTGAAAGCGGGCGTTGGCGAGGCAGTAGCCGTCGTAATCGTCGGCTTCGCTCGCCAGACGGCAGCATTCATGCGCATCGGCGATCTGCGCCAGTTCTTCGGGGCTGGCGCGTGTCGTGGCGAGGCGCGCGCAAACGCCCTCATAGACCGCCATCATTTCGAACATGTCCACGAGTTCGGCTATGCTGAGCCCGGCGACCACGGCGCCGCGGTGTGTACGGATCGAGACGAAGCCCTCCGCCGCAAGCTGCCGCAGCGCCTCGCGCACCGGCGTGCGGGACGTGCCGTAACGTTCCGCCAGCTTGGTTTCGTCGAGCCGCTCCCCCGGTTTGAGGTTGAACATGAGGATTTCCTGCTCCAGCTTCTGCTTGAGCTTCTCGGCAATCGAAAGCGGCATGAGCGGCCCCGTTCTCCAACAGCAAAGCGCCCGCATCCCCAGAGCAGCCGGATCGAGGGGGGCGGAAGCCGGCACTCGGAAGGTGCTGCAATGAGGCGGCTGGCCAGACCGCCACCTGAGCGAAGCCACACCTCGCGGCAGCACTGCGCTGTGCATACAGGAAATTTGTTCGTGTATAGTTCAGGCAAAGCATCTTAGCTGGCAGCATCGGTCTTGTCAGGAGAAATATGCTGTTGGGATACTGAATGTTTGCGATGGTGACCTTCACAGCATGGTTACGGCTGCCGCATGAAACAGGATTGCACGAATGAACGTCTCCTTCTTCCAGGAACTTCTGACCGCCATCTCTGAGCGTGGACGTCAGCTACTTGACCTTTCGGGCATCACGTCGAGCCAGGGCGAATCCATCGAGGCTTTGTCGCAAGCGCTGCTTTCCGGACGCGGAGAAGCCTCCGGGGTCGCAATCGCCCGGCAAATCCTGGCGCGCTACGAAAGCCTGAGCGCGGACAAGCGGGCGGCGTATTTCCGTTTCCTGGCCGATGCATTCGGTCCGGACGCGGAGACGCTTGAGAAGGCGGTGCGCCTTTATCTCGACGAACCGGGGCCGGGGTCGCTGAAGCGCCTCACGCAGGCGATCGAGCCGCCGCGCGCCGAGTTTCTGCGCCGCCTCAATCTCGCGCCGGGCGCGACGGCCAAAATCGTGGCCATGCGCGCCGATCTGCTCGGCCTCATCAAGGGCGACGCCTCGCTGGCCGCGGTGGACGCCGACTTCGCCAATATGCTGAGTTCCTGGTTCAATCGCGGTTTCCTGGTGCTGCAGAGCATCGACTGGGCCACGCCCGCGAACATTCTGGAAAAAATCATCCGTTACGAGGCGGTGCACGAAATCAAGGGCTGGGACGATCTCCGGCGGCGTCTCGATCCGGCCGACCGGCGTTGCTTCGCGTTCTTCCACCCTTCGCTCATCGACGAGCCGCTCATCTTCGTGCAGGTGGCGCTGACACAGGAGGTTCCCGCCTCGATCGATCAGGTGCTGCAGGCGGAAGTTCCACTTGTCAAGCCCGCTGCGGAGCCGACGATCGCCGTGTTCTACTCGATTTCAAACTGCCAGGAGGGATTGCGCGGCATCTCCTTCGGCAACTTCCTCATCAAGCAGGTGGTCGAGGATCTGGCGCGCACCGTCCCCAGCCTGAAAACTTTCATCACGCTGTCGCCTGCGCCCGGTTTTGCTGCGTGGCTGAAGCGGGCGAGGACGTCGCGCGTCCTCACCTATCTCGACCCGACCGAACTCGCCATGCTCGACAACCTCGCCGATCCGGAATGGCCCACGGACACAAAACTTGCCGAGGCCCTGAAGCCGGTCGTGCTCGCGGCGGCGGCGCATTATTTCGTGGTGGCGAAGAATGTCAGTGGACGGCCGGTCGATCCGGTGGCGCGATTCCATCTAGGCAACGGCGCGCGGCTGGAGCGGCTGAACTGGCTGGGCGATGTCTCGCCGAAGGGCATGGCGGAGTCGCACGGGCTGATGGTGAACTACCGCTACGACCTGCGCGACATCGAGCGCAATCACGAGATGTTCGCCAATACGGGCGCGGTCGCTGCTTCGAAGGGCGTGCGGGCCTGTCTGCGCGTGCCGGAAAAGTCACAGGCGCTGACGCCGGTGACGGAGGAGGAGCCGGAAGCGGAGGGCAGGGAGGAGTGACCCCTGGGAGAGGCGCGTTTCTCAGTCTTCCCCCACGCTCAGCCCCTCGGTTCGCGGCGATGTGACATCGATATCGTCCTCAACGGCCGGGCGTTCGGCGACCTGCTTCGCCGCCGTCCACGCTCCCGCCGGGCTTGGCAGAAACGCCTGTCCCTCGCGCTGGAGAAACGCCCAGAGCGCCGCCGCGGCGGGCATCAGCCGCTTCTCGGCGTGGCGGACGATGTGCCATTGCCGCAGGATGGGCAGCCCGGCGACGTCGAGGATCACCAGCCGCTCCATCTCGATTTCCGCCCCGACCGTGTGCGCTGAGATGAATGCGATCCCAAGGCCGGCCATGACGGCCTGCTTGATCGTCTCGTTCGAAGCGATTTCCATTCCCCTGGGCGGGTTCACGTCGCCCTCCTCGAACAGACGCTCCATCAGGCTGCGCGTGCCCGAGCCCTTTTCGCGGGTCAGGAACGTCTCACCCGCGAGTTCGGCGATGGTGATCTGCCGCTGGCGGGCGAGCCGGTGGTCCGGCGCCGCGATGATGACATGCGGATGGTCGCCGATCACCGCCATCTCGACGGCGATGTCTTCGGGCGGACGGCCCATGATCATCAGGTCGAATTCGAGCGAGGCGAGCGAGCGTATCGTTTCCTGGCGGTTGCCGACGAAAAGCTGGATATCGACCTCGGGATGGACGCGCTTGAATGCGCCGAGCGCGGCGGGAGCGAAGTATTTCGCCGTGCTGACGGCGCCGATGGCCACGGTGCCGCCCTTGAGCCCCCGCATGGCGTTCAGCGCCTCCTCGCACGAGGCCAGCGCCGCTTCGATACGGCGGACGCAGCCGAGCACCTGATCCCCCGCCGAGGTCAGGCGCATCCCCTCGCGGGTGCGTTCGAACAACGGCAGCCGGAGACTTTCCTCAAGCTGCTTCAACTGCAGCGTGACGGCTGGCGGAGTGACGCCCAGCAGATCGGCCGCGCCCAATATCTTGCCGGTCTTGGCAATTCCGGCCACAGCGCGAAGCTGCCTCAGAGTGACGTTGCGCATTATATAGGATTAAGATAATTTTAGCATATTGCCAAGTTAATTTAATTTTACTTATCGCAGCGGCCTTGCCAGAATGCGTTCAACCGGGCATATCACAGAACCGTCCGGCGCGTAAGGTTATAAGGTATCGCGCTGCCGCATCGTCGCGCATCCCTAGGGCCGGTCTTGCGGATCGGCCCTTGGCATGACAAGCAGTCATCCGATGCCGTTCCGTGTCTTCAGCCGCCGCTGCGAGGGGCTGACTGTCCGGAGTTCCTGTTCGAGGTGCAGCGATGACTGAGCATATGACGCTTGATGCGTATCTTTCACGGTGGGCGCAGGACGATCCGCTGAAGAACGCCACTGCGGCGGCCATCCGCGGTGTGGCCGATGCCAGCGCGGACATTGCGCACCGGATCGTGGTCGGACCGCTGGACGGCGACCTTGCCGCCGACACGGGAGAAGCCGGCAGCGGCGATACGCAGAAGGCGCTCGACGTTCTGGCAAACGGCCGCATCATCGACGCGCTGATAGGGGCGGCCGTTGCGGCCATCGCGTCGGAGGAACTGGCGGCGCCGCTGGAAGCCGGCGAGGGCCAGGTGGCCGTTGCCATCGACCCGCTCGACGGTTCGTCGAACATCGATACCAACGTCTCGATCGGCACCATCTTTTCGGTGCTGCCTGTGCCGCCTGCGACGCGCGGAGAGGCGATCTTCATGCAGCCGGGATCGGCGCAGCTCGCCAGCGGTTACGTCATCTATGGCCCGCGCACCGGGATGCTGCTGACGGCCGGGGAAGGCACGCACGCCTTTACGCTCGACCCGGTGACGCGGCAATTCCGGCTGACCGGGCCGAACGTCGCCATACCGCAGGATTCGAACGAATACGCGATCAACGCCTCGAATTACAGGCACTGGAGCCCCTCGGTGCGCTCCTATATCGACGATTGCATCGCCGGCAGGGAAGGTCCGCGCGGCGAGGACGTCAATATGCGCTGGATCGCCTCGCTGGTGGCGGAGTGCCACCGCATCCTGGTCCGCGGCGGCGTGTTCCTTTACCCGGCCGATGCACGCAAGGGTTACGAGAACGGCAGGCTGCGGCTCATCTATGAGGGCAACCCGATCGCGTTTCTCGTCGAGCAGGCGGGCGGCAAGGCGTTCGATGGCAGGACGCGCATCCTCGATATCGTGCCATCGGCCATCCACCAGCGCACGCCGCTGATTTTCGGGTCCGCGGGTGAAATCGACCGCATCGCCCGGTACAAGGCCGATCCGTCAACCATGTACGAACGTTCACCGCTTTTCGGCAGGCGCGGCCTGCTGCGCAGTTGAGTCACCGAGGAGAGCGAGCCTTGTCCCAGAAGCATCCCATCATCTCCGTCACCGGCTCTTCAGGCGCGGGAACCACGACGGTCAAGCAGACCTTCGACCGGATCTTCCGGCGCGAGGGCGTGAAAGCGGCGACCATCGAAGGCGACGCCTTTCACCGTTACGACCGTGAGGAAATGAAAGCCGCGATGGCCGAGGCCACGCGGAACCACGACAATACTTTCAGCCATTTTGGCCCGGAGGCGAATATCCTCGACAAGCTGGAGGAGACCTTTCACGTCTACGCCGAGACGGGCGCCGGCAAGACGCGCCACTATGTCCACGATGAATTGGAAGCCGAGCAATATGGCGCGCCGCCCGGCACCTTCACCGAGTGGGAAGACCTGCCCGCGGACAGCGACCTTCTCTTCTATGAGGGCCTGCACGGCGCGGTCGTGACCGAAAACGTCAATCTGGCGCAGTGGGGCGATCTCAAGATCGGGGTGGTGCCGGTCGTCAATCTGGAATGGATACAGAAGATCCACCGCGACAAAGCCGCGCGCGGCTATTCCACCGAGGCCGTCACCGACACCATTCTCCGCCGGATGAGCGACTATGTGAAATACATCTGTCCGCAGTTTACGGAGACCGACATCAACTTCCAGCGCGTGCCGACCGTGGACACATCCAACCCGTTCATCGCGCGCTGGATCCCGACGCCGGACGAGTCGCTTGTGGTTATCCGTTTCAAGGACCCGCATGGCATTGATTTTTCCTATCTGATCTCGATGATCCACGACAGCTTCATGTCGCGGGCCAACACGATCGTCATTCCGGGTGGAAAGCTGGATCTCGCCATGCAACTTATTCTGACCCCGATGATCATGAAGCTCGTCGAACGCAAGCGCCGCGCGCGGTAAGCCGCTGAAATACAAAGGAACATAAGGGATAGCCGTATGAATGTAGAGGTAGCGAACGAAACGGGGGCCTCCGGCGCAAGCCACGCCGATATGGCCAACGCCATCCGCGCGCTGGCCATGGACGCGGTGGAAGCCGCCAAATCCGGCCATCCGGGCATGCCGATGGGCATGGCGGACGTGGCGGCGGTGCTGTTCCGCGAGCATCTGAAATTCGACCCCGCCGATCCCGACTGGGCCGATCGCGACCGTTTCGTGCTCTCGGCGGGCCACGGCTCGATGCTGCTCTATGCGCTCCTCTATCTCACGGGCTATGAGGAGGTGACGCTGGACGAGTTGAAGCGTTTTCGCCAGCTCGGTTCGAAGACGGCGGGCCATCCGGAATACGGCCATTGCCCCGGCGTCGAGACGACGACCGGGCCGCTGGGGCAGGGCATTGCGACGGCGGTCGGCATGGCGCTTGCCGAGCGGATGCTGAACGCGCGCTATGGCGATGCGCTCGTGGATCACTACACCTATGTGATCGCCGGCGACGGCTGCCTGATGGAGGGCATCAGCCACGAGGCCATCGACATGGCCGGGCATCTGAAGCTCAACCGGCTGATCGTGCTGTGGGACGACAATTCGATTACCATCGACGGGCCCACATCGGTCTCAACGTCCACCGATCAGATCAAGCGCTTCGAGGCGGCGGGCTGGGCCGTGGCCCGCGTGGACGGGCACAACCCGGCGGAGATTTCGGCAGCCATCGCCAAGGC